>NZ_JBIJFP010000003.1:0-194829 GCF_057744235.1 Fluviibacter sp.
TCTTCATCTTTACAGCGTTATCTCAGAACTCGTTAAAGCACTGAATTGTGCGCTGCAACATAATGAATTATAGAGCCCCCAAATCCCCTGTCAAGAAAATTTTGTGCAATACAGCAAAAATGTTGTATCACCACCACACACTGCGACATTTCCCAGTTAGCCCGGCTTGCGGCATCATGACGCTATGGCACACGACACCCTCAAATCATTCCTGCGAACACCCAGCTCGATTAAAACGCGATTGGCCATGGGCAAAGCCTATCGCCAGAAAACGCCACGCACGTCGCTGGGCGATTACCGAGCACAACATGGTCGTCTGGATGCGGTCAATATCATCCACCGTCAGGCCGAATCGAGAATCCCGGAACTGATTCCCATCCGTCACGCCCGGATGGCTGCGGATCCTTTTGCATTCTTCCGGGGCGGCGCAGCCATCATGGCCCACGATCTAGCCCCCTTACCGTCCGTGCCCATCAACGTGCAGCTCTGCGGTGATATGCACGTCAGCAACTTCGGTTTTTTTTCCACGGCAGAGCGGCGGCTGGTCTTCGGTATCAACGATTTTGACGAAACACTCCCCGGAAATTTTGATTGGGATCTGAAACGGTTGGCGGCCAGCGCCATGATTGCCGCCCATGCGCTTGGGCAGGATGATGTCTTCGGGGAGCTCATCATCAGGCGCATGAGCGTCAAGTATCGCCAATATCTGGCACGCTATGCAGAAACCCCCTATATTGAGCTCGCCCGATCGTATATTGATGATGAGCGCATTATGCACCGTGCCAAAACAACCGGAGCAACTGATGCCGCATGCCGCTACGTCGAAAGCCAGATGTCCAAGGCCCGTCAAAATACCAACCAGGGTGTGCTCGGTAAGCTGATAGAAACTGTCGATTCTCAACAACGCTTTATCGAGAACCCGCCTTTTGTCATGCATCTGGACAAAACGATGTACGGCACCCCCATCCCGGATGTTATGGACGAAGGGCTGAGAACCTATGCCCGCTCTCTGCCATCCGACCGTCGTCATATTCTGGAGCGCTACCGGCTCGTTGACAACGCGCGTAAAGTGGTTGGCATCGGCAGTGTCGGTCTGGGCTGCTGGATCCTCTACATGGAGGGTATTGATGGTTCAGACCCGCTCTTCCTGCAGACTAAGCGTTCGCTACGCTCGGTGCTGGCACCCTATTTTCCGGACAAGCAGTTCCGTTCGCAGGGAGAACGGGTTGTTCATGGCCAACGGCTGATCCAGGGAGCACCAGATCTGTTTCTAGGCTATGGCACGACCCGGGATAGCGACTTTTATGTCCGCCAACTACGCGACATGAAGGGCGGGATATCGATCGGTAGTGGCAAGGGGGATATTGGCGTTGCCGAATTCCCGGATTATGCATCCCTATTCGGCTGGGCCCTGGCCAATGCCCATGCCCGCTCCGGCGACCCGGCGCTGCTGGCTGGGTATTGCGGCCAAAGCGAACGTCTGGACGATGCCCTCGTCCGCTTTGCCAAAGCCTACGCCCAGCAGAATCTGGCCGATTACGACGTCTTTATGCGTGCCATTCGAGCCGGCACGCTCAGCTGTGCGCAATCCGGCTACTGAGAATCTCTATGAGCAACCCCTGGTTTCTACTCATTCTGGCCGGCATCTGTGAAATTGGCTGGCCGCTCGGTTATAAACTGGCGCAAGCCAATGACGGTCTCCGTCAGATCGCCTGGTTCGGGTTCTCCGGCGTGTCCATTGTGCTGAGCGCATGGTTACTCTGGCTGGCCCAGAAGGCGATTCCCATTGGCACAGCCTATGCAGTCTGGACCGGCATCGGCGCAGCTGGCACCTTCATGCTGGGCATTTTGCTCTTTGGCGAGCAGTCATCTCTGATCCGCTGGCTGGGTGCCGCCATGATTATTGGTGGCGTCATTATTCTCAAATCCGGCCAGTAATTACCTACCGAGGGCACCAACAGCACGCAAGTAGCCATAAATCTGCCGGGCCATCATCTGGCGCTCAGCGGCCGGGCGTTCTGGCGCAAGTGCCGGCATGGCCGTCAGCGGATTTTTACCCGAAGGATCCAGTACCCAGGTGGCAAAACGGGCAAACGATTGCCCGCTAGCCCACTGCCCCAGGTCAATCGGCAATTTGCTGCCGCCAACGCCGTTGATCTGGTGGCACGAAAGACAATATTTCTCGGTGAGCGCCGCTCCGGCACGGTAACGCTCCGGCAACATCGGTGGATATAACCGTGCCAGACGGTTGGCATCCATGACGGTCACCTTAGTCACCTGATAGGGCCAATAAGTGGCGCCGTCCGCTTGCAGTTCCGGATGCAGGAGATTATCCCAGACCAGATACCACGGCCCCAGACTGACCCGGTGATTTAAGGGCGGCGTTTCCACACTGAAATCATCGCCGTCAGCACGCGCATAGACCAGATAGGCCGGGTACTTTAACAAACGGGCGGCCGGCACGATGGAAAGATATCCATCCATCGCTTCAAAGCCGATCCGTGCATCGGATCTGCGCCAGCCCTCACCCAGCCAAGTATCAAGTAACGGCACTGCCGGATACCCTGTGTAGGTCGCTTCGACAGGTTTCAATGGGGTTGAACGGTGTGGCTCGATCACCGTAATCGGTGCAGAGATCAAACCATCAAGGTGGACACCGGGTTTGGGCAGCGACACATCGGCAGCTGAGGCGAACACGGCAGCCCCTGCCATGAATCCAATCGCACCTTGTCGGACCAGGCGTCGCAAATGCGCTAAAGTGTTCTTGGACATACCCACTCCAATAAAGTCAGTGCGCTTCATGTGCCGCCCGACTGAGCAGCAGCGACTGGTTCATGAGCTTGTCGACCAGCACCATGGCCAGTGCCGAGAAGAGGAACACGATGTGAATGATGACCTGCCACAGGATCGTATGGTTATCCAGATTGGCGGCATTGATAAAGGTTTTGAGCAGGTGGATCGATGAGATCCCGATGATGGCCGTCGAGAGTTTGATTTTCAACACCCCGGCATTGACATGCGACAACCACTCGGGCTGGTCCGGGTGGTCGTCCAGATGCAGACGCGACACAAAGGTTTCGTAGCCGCCAACAATTACCATGATCAGCAGGTTGGCGATCATGACCACATCAATAAGGCCAAGTACCGAGAGCATGATGACGGTTTCGCTAATATGCTCTGTAAATGCGCCAACGGCGAGGTGCTTCAGTTCGATCATGAACTGATAGACATAAACGACCTGGGCAACGATCAGACCCAGATACAACGGCGCTTGCAACCAGCGGCTGGCAAAAATGAGGGATTCCATCTGTTTGGATCGGGTGTTTGCCATAGAGCACATCCTACCTGTGTTTCGTAAAAGACCCCCGATTATACTGTCGGTATGACTGCTGCGCTTTTCGAACTCCCCAGCCCATTTGATACCGAACTGGGTGTGGTTCGTCTCCTCGAACCACCGACCTCTGATGCCGCCAAGCTGACCGAACAACTGAAGCGCGGCACTTACGGACGGCCCTTTCTGGTGGAGTACGACGGGCTACTCAGCCTGTATTTCACGCTGAGTCTGGTGCAGAGCAGCATGCAAATCAATCGCCCGGACCATCTTGATCTGGCCTATACACGCAAAATGATGGCCTTCCTGCCGTTTTATCCACGGCCCAAAGGCTTGCTGTTACTCGGCATGGGCGGCGGTTCGCTGGCTAAATTCTGCCACCGGCATCTGCCAAGAGCCGATATCACGGTCGTAGAAATCGATCCGGATGTGATCGCCTTCCGTGATGCCTTCAGGGTACCGGCAGATAATGATCGCTTCCGGATTCTCTGTGCCGATGCCGCCGCCTATCTACCCGCACATGATCTGCGGACGGATATCATTCTGGTTGATGCCTTTGATGGTCTGGGGATTGCGCCCGAACTCTCCAGCCCGGATTTCTACGCACAGGCTTACAATAAACTCTCGGCTAACGGCATTCTGGTCATGAACCTGGCCGGCGACAAAGCCGGATACGACGATCCGCTGGCGCAGCTGGCCCATTGTTTTGATGACCGTGTACTGTCACTCAAAGTCCGTGATGGGGGCAACCAGATTGCCTTTGCCTTCAAGAATCCGGACTTTCATCCCATGTGGCACCGGCTGAAACCGGTCGCTGTAGAACTGGAACGCAAGCTGTGTCTGGAATTTCCGTGGTATCTGGAGATGCTACAAAAAAACGAACGACGCGCCGTCAATCTGCCACGCAGGTCTCGCGACCATTAATCGTGCCATCCTGACCTTTGATCCAGAAGACAAAGGACTGGTCCGAATTCACGTAACGCGCACCACTTGCACTCAACGCCTGGCGCAGGTAACGGGTGGTGTTACCACTTTCGATGGTCGCTGTTTGCTGGGCGTTATCAAACGTCACGAAGAGCCGTCCGCTTTCCGGGCAGGTATAACGCACCACATAGGGCTTGCGTGGACGCGGGGCATCGGCACGATACTGCGGTGGAATTTCTGATACCGGCGATGGGCGTAGTTCTACAGCCTGTGCCTGCTGTGCATTAACAGTGGTGACGGTTGAACACGAACCCAGAGCAGACAACACCAGAACAGAAATACGAACTTTCAAGACAATCTTCCTTGTCAATGAGTAATGGCCAGGCCACCAGCCACCTGTGGCCAGGGCCGCAAGACGTTATCACAGGGATTAGAACGCGTCACCACAGATGCCGCATTTTGAGCGATCAGCGAGACGCCGCCGGTCACAATGGCCAGACCCACGCCGGCGGCCTGTTTAACGACACCGCTTTTATTGATTCCCATGCTGGGATTCATCAGCGTTCCGTTGATCTGAACCAGGCCGGCCGGATTGACCCCGGTTGTCAGTCCGGAGCGTTGTTGCGGGTAAATTTTTAGCGCCAACTTTTCTGCACCGAGATCGATGTTCCCATCCAGCGTCACATCCAGTCGATCAGAGCGCATACCCACACTCTGGTTGATCCGCATTTGGCCGTTCTGGAAAGGCAGATAAGCCACCAGACACTGAATATCGTTCTGATCAGTGCTCTTCCTCAAGGGGTTCACCGCATTCAGCACGCTAACCAGAAAATCACCACTATTATTGAACAACGCGCTACTCACCACCGCCGGTCCAACCGAGATCTGTGCTTCACCAGATACACGAGAGGCAATGGCATGGGGTGTTGCGCCGCGGCTATTCAGATGAAACGCCATCACCGTCGGGCCACCAGATAATTGTTTACTTTCCCCCAACTGGGCCATCAGGTGCCCGAGGGTAAATCCGGTGGCATAACCGCGCACCTGGATGGCTGGCTGCGTACCATGCATATCCGACACCAAACCGGTCGCCGTTACCCGCCCTTCTCCGAGTTGAAAGCTCAGGGGCGCAATGGTGAGCTTGTCCTGGGGGGGGTGCTGAGTCCCCGTATCCGCAATGATCTTGGCACTCAATTGCTGCAGCAGCAGGCCATCCGGTAGTGTGAGTGCGGCAATATCGAGCGACAGGTTGCCCTGCCATATCGGCCATTGATCAAATCCGATCAGGGAATCACTGAATACCCGTCCGGACCGGTTCTGCTGGCGTGCATGCGCGTTAGCCCTTGGGCCTAAGAGTGGCCGTAAATCTAGAGCCTGGCTCTTTATCTTCAAATCAACCAGCGGTGCGCTAGAAGACCCCAGGTTCAAGGACCCCTGCATCTGGGCGGCCTGACCCGCCATTGTCAGATTCAGATCAAGCTCCAGTGGCACACCAGCGCTACCAACACCCGACATCAGACGCGAAAATGATGTTGTTTTACCCTTCAGGACTATAGGTAGATTGTTGAGGGTGAAGGCACCATCCACAGCGGACTGCATTCCGGACGCCGAAATATCGAGGCGATTGATCGCTACGGATTCAGACCGCACCTGCGTCTGGTCACGATAATCAATCTGAACCTGGTTGAGATGAATCTGATCGACATCAAAGACAAAGCTATTGTCATCAGCACCCGGTGCCGATGCTGGCGCAGTAGATTCCAGTAGCCAGTTACCTGCCACGTTCTGTCCCGGCGGTGCCGCTTGCAGTGAGACCACAGCTTTTTCCAGGGTCACATTGTCGACCTCGATCCGTTTATGTAATAGCGGCAGCCAGCGTAGTGTCATGGCCACACGGCCAGCACTGACCATATCCGGATCTGCTGCCCACGAGGGATTCGACAGCGTCACCTGTTCAGCAGACACAGAAATACGTGGAAACAACGAGATTGCGACCGGCCCACGGATCTGTAGCGCTCGCCCGGTCACCGATTTCACTTGATGCGCTGCGATCTGCACAATTTTGCCGGCATCAAGGCTAAGAGCCAGATAAAAAAAGGTGGCCACAAGCCCGAGGATAGGCAACCCGATCACGAGCCCGATTTTTTGGTGCTTACTCAAGTTCATGGGTATCTGCTCAACGTGTCTTTGAAAAAGCGCCAATTTATCGGCGCTCATATACCAATAACTTATCAGCTCATGGCCAATTTGTCATAATTCAGTAAGCTTATCTCTGTATAGTGTCTATCACATCCACGGGAGAGGATGTGCTGTCCGGTAAAGCTGTATCCCGGACGAGGAGAATCCGGCCTAACCCACTTTTAAGATAAGAATCGGGCCCGATGGGAGCCCCGGCCTGATGGCCGGGGTTTCTTTTTTTACAGCGTGAGATCTCAACCGGCTAATTTTTTTCATACCCCTAGTAACGGTATTGAATATTTTTCATGGCTTGCGTAATCGATTACTCTTATAGTGAGATCTACGCTGCAACTATAAACAACCTAATAACAGAGAGACTCTACGTGCACGCACTTCTGTCCTTCTCGCGCCTGATTGACGCGATCAACACCAGGATTGGCAAAGCCGCTGCCTGGCTGATTCTTGGTGCGGTGCTGGTCAGCACCGTTAATGCACTCATCCGATACGGCTTCAGCATGAGCTCTAACGCCTGGCTAGAGTTGCAGTGGTATCTCTTTGCAGGCACCTTCCTGCTCTGCGCCCCCTGGACGCTAAAGTGCAACGAACACATCCGTATTGATGTGGTTACAGGCCGTTACTCACCCCGTGTCCACGCCTGGATCGACATCATTGGGGGTCTACTCTTTCTGATTCCGATGTGTCTGGTCATCCTGTGGTCGGCCATTCCCTTTGCCTGGGACTCCATCGCCACCATGGAAAATTCCAGCAATGCAGGCGGCCTGATTGTCTGGCCAGCCAAACTCCTGATCCCGGTGAGCTTTACGCTCCTGCTGCTGCAGGGCATTTCGGAAGTCATCAAGCGCTTTGCCTTCCTGCAGGGCCTCATTGACGGTAAGGAATTTGAAAAGGGTGGTGGCCATGGGGCCACGCCGGACGCTGTCGAAGTTGCCGAAGCAACAACCGGCAACAAATAAGGGAGCGCCAAAATGCCATTAGATTTTCTAACCCCGTTCATCGGCGACTACATGGCGCCGATCATGTTTATCGGCCTCGTTGTCTTCCTGCTGTCCGGTTACCCGGTGGCCTTTGCCCTGGCTGCCAATGGCCTGATGTTCGCCCTCCTGGGTATCGGCATGGGCATGTTTACGCCGGACTTCCTGCAGGCGCTGCCTAACCGGGTATTTGGCATTATGGCCAACGATACCCTGCTGGCCATTCCGTTCTTTACCTTCATGGGATTGATTCTCGAACGCTCCGGCATGGCGGAAGACCTACTCGACACGATTGGCCAGTTATTTGGCCCGATCCGTGGTGGCCTGGCTTTTGCCGTCATTTTTGTGGGCGCCCTACTGGCCGCAACCACGGGTGTGGTTGCCGCATCGGTGATCTCGATGGGTCTAATCTCACTACCGATCATGCTGCGTTATGGGTACGACCGTAAATTGGCAACCGGCGTCATCGCTGCCTCAGGTACGCTGGCTCAGATTATTCCACCATCCCTGGTGCTGATCATCATGGCCGACCAGTTAGGTCGTTCCGTCGGTGATATGTACGCGGGTGCCATGATTCCGGGTCTGGTGCTCACAGGGATGTACGTCGGTTATGTCGCACTCGTGGCCTTCTTCAAGCCTAGCAATGCCCCGGCGCTGCCACTGGAAGCCCGCTCTCTTAGTGGTAGCAAGTTGCTGGTTCGCTCGCTGCTGGTGCTGGTGCCCCCGCTGTTCCTGATCTTCCTGGTGCTCGGTACCATCTTCCTCGGTATTGCCACCCCCACCGAGGGCGGTGCCATGGGTGCCAGCGGTGCGCTGCTGCTGGCTATGTCGAAGAAGAAGCTGAACTGGAGTCTGGTGCGTCAGGCCGTGGACTCGACAGCCAAACTGTCGTCATTCGTCCTGTTCATTCTGGTCGGCGCCACGGTCTTCGGTCTGGTCTTCCGAGGTGTCAACGGTGATCTGTGGGTTGAACACCTGCTGACCTCGCTACCCGGTGGCGAACTGGGCTTCCTGATCGCCGTGAACATCATGTTCTTTGTGCTGGCCTTCTTCCTAGACTTCTTCGAGCTGGCCTTCATTCTGGTACCGCTGGTTGGGCCAGTGGCCGAGAAGATGGGCATCGACCTGATCTGGTTTGGCGTGCTGCTTGGCGTCAACATGCAGACCTCATTCATGCACCCACCGTTTGGCTTCGCTCTCTTCTACCTGCGCTCCGTGGCACCCGGCAAAAAATACATCGATAAGATCACCGGCAAATCCATGGAACCGGTCACCACCAGCCAGATTTACTGGGGTGCCATTCCCTTCGTTGTCATTCAGATCATCATGGTCGCGCTGATCATCGCCTTCCCGGATCTCGTCTCGGTCGAGAAGAAGGAAGTGTTTGATGACAGTAACGCCGAAATCGTCCTTGAAATCGATCAGGAAACAGCGCCTGCACCAAGCAGCGATAGCTCACCCAATCTCAAATTCTCAACCGAAGAGCCCGGTGAGAAGAAGTAATCAGGCTCAACCAAAAAATCCTCAGGAGACACAACATGGATCGTCGTAATTTTCTTAAGAATGTCGGTATCGGCGCCGCTGCCGGCACGGCAACCCTGATCACGTCGGCGCCCGCAATTGCGGCCACCCCCAAGGTCAAATGGCGCTTGGCTTCAAGCTTTCCCAAGACACTCGACACCGTGTATGGTGGTGGCGAAGATTTCTGTAAGCGTGTCGGTGAACTGAGCGAAGGTAACTTCGAAATTCGTTCCTTTGCTGGTGGTGAAATTGTGCCGGCCCTGCAGGTCATGGATGCCGTTAAAGACGGCACCGTTGAGTGCTGCCATACCGCGCCCTACTACTTCTTCGGCAAAAACGAAGCCTTCGCTTTCGACTGTTCGGTACCGTTCGGCATGACCGCGCGTGCCCAGAATGCCTGGATGTACTACGGCGGTGGTCAAAAGCTGCTGGCAGATTTTTACGCCCAGTACAACATCGTCAGCCTGGCCGCTGGTAACTCGGGCTGCCAGATGGGTGGCTGGTACCGCAAACCCATCAAAACTGTGGCCGACCTCAAGGGTCTGAAGATGCGCGTCGGTGGTTTCGCTGGCCGCTGCATGGAAAAGCTGGGCGTTGTGCCTCAGCAGATTCCTGCGGGCGACATCTATGCCTCGCTAGAAAAAGGCACGATCGATGCCGCTGAATGGATCGGTCCGCACGATGATGAAAAGCTGGGTCTGTACAAAGTTGCCCCGAACTACTACTTCCCGGCCTGGTGGGAGCCGTCAACCCAGTTCTCGATCATGATCAACAAGAAAGAATGGGACAAACTGCCAAAGATCTATCAGCAGATTCTGGAAGTCGCCGCTGCCGAAACCAACGTGCGTATGCTGGCCGAGTACGATTACAGAAACCCGATCGCTCTCGCCAAGTTGCAAAAGGCCGGTGCCAAGCTCAGCCCATTTTCTAACGAAATCCTGGAAGCCGGCTTCAAGGCCACCAACGAGGTTCTGGAAGAAACCGCTGCGAAGAACCCGGACTTCAAGAAGATTTACGAACCGTGGCGCCAGTTCCGTAACCTGGAATTCCAGTGGTTCAACGTCACCGAGCAAGCCTATGCGAAGTTTGCATTCCACAGGAAACTCGGCAAGTAACTCCCGCTCTCCCTCTGGAGTATTTGGGGTCGCTTTGCGACCCCATTTTTTTACTTAGAATGTCATTATGGATTTCTTTGCCAACCCGTTGGGGCTGCTACTGGTAGCCGGCGGTGCCTTCCTAGCCGGCGCGATGAACGCGCTTGCCGGCGGTGGCACCTTCTTCTCATTCCCAGCGCTGCTGGCGGCCGGTGTCCCACCGGTCACCGCTAACGCCAGCAATACAGTGGCCCTCTGGCCGGCAAGCCTGTCTAGCGCCTGGGTTTATCGTCGTGAACTGGCGAAACATCGGGAATGGGTAATCGCTCTGACGATTGTTGCAGCGATTGGTGGGATTGCTGGCGGACTGCTACTGCTCGCCATCTCGAACAAGGCCTTCACCCAGCTCATCCCCTGGCTGCTCCTGGTCGCCACCGCCCTCTTCGCTTTTAGTAAACAGATCAGCGGCCTGGTTGCCAAAACCAAGGCCCGCCTCGGCATTCATTCAACGGAAGACCAGCCGCATAGCAAAGGCGGTCTCTTCTTCCAGTTTCTGGTCACCGTGTACGGGGGCTTCTTCGGTGCCGGCCAGGGTATCCTGACACTCGCTGCCTTAGCGATCCAGGGTATTGAAAACGTTCAAGAGCTCAATGCGCTGAAAAACTGGATCTCTGCTGTGACCTATACCGTGTCGGCACTGACCTTCATCATCGCCGGTGCGATTGACTGGCCCTATACCCTGCTTATGGTCGTGACGGCCACACTGGGCGGTATGGTCGGTGCCCACATCGCGCGTTACCTACCGGCCATCTGGCTCAAGCGACTGGTCATCGGCGTGGGTAGCGCAATGACCGTCATCTACTTCCTCAAATAAATGGACAACCGGGACACTAGTCCTGGTTGCCCCGATTTTTGAACTGATCCCTGAATCGCCGCGATGCCGGCTGCATGGCCTGATGATTGATGGTCCAGCCGCCTTGCTTCCGTGGCGTTAGAAAACGGAAACGTGACGCACACCACGTAAACAAGCGGTAGAGTTTCGGGTAACGGTAAGTAGCCGCCCAGCCATGCCAAAGCGCCATGGCCACGGAAGAATAGGCCGAACCGGCACCGCGTACCGCATCACTGGCTGTTGCCGGATTCTGATAGGCCTCGGTCCGTAAACGGATCAATAGATCCGGTATCGGAATCTTGACCGGGCACACTTCGGCACAGGCACCACATAAGGTCGAGGCAGTTGCCAGACCGTAAGTAGCATCCAGTCCCAGCAGATGGGGCGAGATAATTTTACCGATAGGACCTGGGTACGTCGTACCGTACGCATGTCCCCCGACCCGCGTATAGACCGGGCAGTGGTTCATACAGGCACCGCAGCGAATGCATTGCAGGGTGGCACGTAATTGATCGTCTGCGTAAGCCTGAGTACGCCCGTTGTCGAGCAGAATCAGATGAACCGCATCCGGGCCATCCAGTTCATCCGGTTTGCGCGGCGACGAAATCATATTCACGTAGGTGGTAATGGCCTGCCCCGTTGCTGAGCGGGTCAGCAGGCTGAGCAAGGGCGGCACATGTTCAAGCTTCTCAACCACCTTCTCGATACCCGTGATCGCGATATGCACACGCGGTACCGTAGTGCTCATACGGCCATTCCCTTCGTTCTCAACGAGGCACAGAGTCCCTGTCTCGGCCACCATAACGTTAACGCCGGAGACGCCGATATCGGCCGCGGCAAACTTTTCCCGGAGTACCCGACGACCAATCTGAATCAGCTCATCTACGGAGTCGGTGTAATCCACACCGGGAATACGCTCGGCAAAGAGCTCGGCAATCTCCACCTTGGTCTTGTGAATGGCCGGCATGATGATATGAGACGGTTTTTCATCGGCCAGTTGGACGATGTATTCCCCCATATCAGATTCCAGCGCGTCGATGTTGACTTCCTGGAGGGCATGGTTCAGCTCAATTTCCTCGCTCACCATGGATTTACCCTTGATGACCGAACGCGCACCATGACGCTTGGCGATATCGACAAAGATCCGGTTGGCTTCGGCCGGTGTTGATGCCCAGTGCACCTGGATACCATTCGCCGTGAGTTTGCTTTCGAGTTGTATCAGGAGATCCGGCAATCTGGCCAGGCTGTACTTCCGGATCTGTTCACCGAGCGAGCGCAGCCGCTGCAGCGCTGCATCATCAGGGAACTGTGCTGACCGCTTGGCCTGCAGAAAATCCATAGCGCCGCGCAGGCTCTTTTGCAGATCCGGATTGGCGACCACCTGTTTGGCGCGTTCACGAAACTCGCTGACCGGGACAAAATGCAAAGGTTGACTCATCGTGCATCCTCCACGAGCATGACGACCAGTTGCTTCGGGCCATGAGCACCGTAGGCCAACGTCTGCTGAATATCAGCTGTTTTAGACGGGCTGGAAACCAGCACCACATTGGTCGGCATGCCTTCTGACCAGCCTTGCTGCTGCATCAGATCAAACAGTGAGCCAACGACCTGACGGGCTTGGACCACCACAATGTGCACCGGCGGCACCAGCGATAGCAAGCGTGGTGATTGTGGGCCACTCCAGAGCACCACGGTGCCCGTTTCGGCAATCGATGCCCGCGATAAGGTCAGCCCGGCATCAATCCCATTTAAGAGTGCAGGTGTCTCGGTATGTGCTGCAACCACCGGTAATACGCCACAGGCCGCACAGAGCGATTCACTCAAGGCCAGATCTGACAGGATCTCCGGGCCAATCGCCAGTGTTTGTAGTTTTTTCTGCCGAATCACCGCCGTCAAGGCACCGGCCAGACACGCAGATGTGGTGCGATGCACCTCGGCCATGGCATTGGTCAGATTCAGAACCAGCCGCTCAATCAGCGTCTGCTGATCTTCCTGTGGCTGGTCGGCATAGAAGCCAGACACATCGGGTTGCGCTAATGCGGGCGGTTGAGCGGAGCGCAACCGGTTCAGAATCTGTTCGCGGGCAGTCGTTGTAGCATGGGTCATGATTGTTCTTTCGTGCTGAGACCCAGATTGCGCGCCAGAAGAAAACTCGCCAGGTGCAAACCCTGGATGTCTGTACCGACTTTTTTGGCATGGCCGGTAATATTGAGCATGCAGCCACAATCTCCGGTAATCAGCACATCGGCCCCACTCTGTGCAATGGCTGTCACCTTGTCGCGCACAATACCCCCGGAGATTTCCGGATGGCGCACGCTGAACAACCCGCCAAAACCACAGCATTCCGATTCATGATCCTGGATCTTCAGCGTCACCTGATTCAGCTGGCCCAGCAAAGCACGGGTAGTTTGCAAGGCATCTGTTTCCCGACGCGCCGAACACGATGTATGCAAGACGACATTCGCAGGCACACCGCCATCCGTCAATTGAACACCCAATACCGATACCAGAAACTCAGATAGCTCCCAGACACGGCTGGATACATTGCTGGCCGCTTCAGCATCGGCGGTGTCTTTGAATAAAGCCGCATAGTGATGCCGCATCATGCCTGCACATGAGCCTGAAGGGAGCACAATCGGCCACGGCTCGGGAAAAAGATCCAGCTGTTGGCGCGCGACTGCCCTCGCCTCATCCGGCTGGCCACTGGTGTAGGCCGGCTGGCCGCAACAAGTCTGATCTTCCGGAAAATGCACGCGTACCCCGGCCCGCTCCAGTAAGGTCACGGCATCCAGCCCGGCCTGAGGCACAAATAGATCAACGAGGCAGGTGCAGAAAAAATAAACATCGGTGCACGGCGGCGTGGTGTTTTTACTCATAAAAACCTCAGATCATGCGATCAATCAGTTCCACCCAGTGACGCACCGGTAGATCGGTGCCCGACTGCAGGTGGTTAATACACCCCACATTACCCGAGACGATTTCATCGGGCGATGTTTTGAGAATATTGGCTAGTTTCCGATCCAGCAGGGTTTGTGACATAGCGGGCTGCAGCATGGCATAGGTACCGGCCGACCCACAGCACAGGTGGCTTTCGTTACAGAGGCGCACGTTGACACCCAGCTTGCCGAGCAAGACTTCCACCGCGCCACGAATCTTCTGCCCATGCTGCAGCGTACACGGCGGGTGGTAGGTCACTTGCTCAGGTAGACCCGCCGCCTGCTTCGCAGTCACCAGTGCCTCCAGCGCTGGCGCATAGGCCGGCAGAATCTCACTCAGATCTTTCGTCATGGCCGAGATACGCTTCGCCTTCTCGGCATACCCGGCATCATGGGCCAGTAGCTCGGCATAATCTTTGATCATCACGCCACAGCCCGAGGCATTGATCACGATGGTATCTAAGCCCTGTTCCACATAGGGCCACCAGGCATCGATATTGGCCTTGATCTGGGCATGTGCACCCTCATGGTCATTCAGGTGCTGGCGAATGGCGCCGCAGCACCCGGCATCGGATGCGATGATTAAATGAATACCCAGCTTGTCAAAAACCCGTGCCGTCGCCGCATCCACATTGGGCATCAGCGCCGGCTGCACACAACCAAGATGCAACAGCATCTGAGGCGCTTTCGGCTGGCGCGCCGCATTCACTGGCCAGACACCTGCCGGCGGCACCACCTGGATTTTTTTCTTAAGCGCGGCCGGCATCAACGGCCGCACCAGACGGGCAATCCCGAATAGACCACTAAACAGGGCCCGACGGCTCAGTGTTTCGCGAATTAGCCAGTGCTGCACCTTCTGGTATAACGGACGGGGGACACGTTCTTCCACATAACGCCGGCCGATATCTACCAGGCGTCCATAGCGAACGCCGGACGGACAGGTCGACTCACAGTTACGGCAAGTCAGACAACGATCCAGATGCGATTGGGTCTTGGCTGTCACCGGCGCACCTTCGACCATTTCTTTCATCAGGTAGATGCGGCCGCGAGGGCCATCCAGCTCGTCCCCCAGTACCTGATAAGTCGGACATGTTGCCGTACAGAAGCCACAGTGCACACACTTGTTGATAATCGACTTGACGGTGTCGATGTCGTCGACATTCCGGAATCCGGGCGAAATAGTTACCTGCATGGCATCACCCTCACAAATCCCGGTACAAGCGACCGGGATTGAAAATCCCCTGCGGGTCAAAGGTCTGTTTCAGACGCTGATGCACCGCCATCAATGCCGCGGACGGTTGATCGAATACCTCGACCAAGCCGATACCTTGCGCCTGGCGATTATCAAAGCACATGGCATGTCCCCCCAGACTTCGTGCCAGAGCGCGTACTTTCTCTGCAGTATCCGTGGACCAGACCCAGCGCTGCGCACCGCCCCACTCGATCAGTGGATCATCCGCACCCTGAAGATCCTGCGCGGTGACAACTCGTGCCGTCTGCGGTAGCGACAAACGCCAGAGCACGGCCGGTGCCGACCCCTGGCTGAAAAATGGTGCCGTCTGATCGCGCAACCCCGCCCATAGCGTAGCCGCATCAACCTCATTCAGACGAACACCGCCCAGCTGCTGGATCGCCGAATCGACCGCCGCCCGCGCACCCGACAGTCGCACGTGCAACACCCCGGACTGCCAGGCGGTTGCCGAAAGCGGTAATGGGCGACCCGACCAGGCATTGACCTGTTCGTTGGCACGAGCGGCATCCATCTCGAAGCGCAAGGTCGCCGTCGACGGGGCCACCGGCAACACCTTGAGCGACACCTGGGAGATCAGACCCAGCACGCCTAATGAACCCGTCATTAAACGCGAGACGTCATAGCCTGCGACGTTCTTCATCACCTGGCCGCCAAACTTGAGCACGTCACCCTTGCCATCAATCACGTGCATGCCCAGCACAAAATCACGAACCGCACCGGCAAAGGGTCGAGACGGCCCGGAAAGCGCCGTCGCAATCGTGCCTCCCAACGTGGCCTCTGAAACACCACTGCAACGATGGCGTGGCGGCTCGAAGGCCAGCATCTGGCCACGATCAGCCAGCACCTGTTCCAGCTCGCGTAGCGAGGTCCCGGCACGGGCCGTCAGTACCAGTTCGGCTGGATCGTAATCCACAATGCCGCTATGCCCCGTGGTGCGCAGCACGGTCGATGTGCTGACCGCATTGCCATACCAGTGCTTGCTGCCGCCGCCTTCAATCGATAGTCGACCACCCGCAGCCGCGGTATCGCGAATCTGCGTGATCAATTCGTTTGTCAAATCACTCATGGGTGTTCTTCCAGCATCTAGAAGCGCGGTAAATCCGCATGGGGCATGTGGCCATGATGCACGTGCATGCGACCATATTCGGCACAACGGTGCAGGGTCGGAATCGCCTTGTCCGGATTCAGCAGCTTGGCCGGATCAAAAGCCGCTTTCACACCAAAGAAGGCATCCCGCTCTTTCTCGTTAAATTGCATACACATGGTGTTGATCTTTTCGATCCCTACCCCGTGTTCACCCGTTACCGTGCCGCCCAGGGCCACACAGGCTTCCAGAATTTCGTTACCAAAGGATTCGGCCCGATGCCACTGATCCGCATCCGAACCATCAAACAGAATCAGCGGGTGCATATTGCCATCGCCCGCGTGGAACACATTCATGCAGCGCAAGCCATAACGGTCTTCCATCGCCTTGATCTGCTTCAGCAAGGTGGCAATATGTTTCTTCGGAATGGTGCCATCCATACAGTAGTAGTCTGGCGAGATACGGCCGGCAGCCGGAAACGCATTTTTGCGCCCGCTCCAGAAGACCATGCGCTCAGCCTCGGTTTCCGATACCTGAATACGGGTGGCACCCGATTGACGCAGTACGTCACTCATCCGCTCGATTTCTTCGGCGACTTCTTCAGCCGTTCCATCGGATTCACAGAGCAGAATGGCTTCGGCATCGAGGTCATACCCCGCATGTACAAATTCTTCCACGGCACGGGTCGCCGGTTTATCCATCATTTCCAGACCGGCCGGAATCAGGCCGGCGGCAATCACATCGGCCACAGCATTGCCGGCTTTGGTCATATCATCAAAGCTGGCCATAATCACCCGGGCCACCGGGGGTTTCGGTACCAGGCGCACCACGACCTCGGTCACGACCGCCAGCATGCCCTCACTACCGATCATGACTCCCAGCAGATCCAGTCCCGGCGCATCCAGGGCTTCTGTGCCAAATTCAACCACCTCGCCGCCCATCAGTACGGCACGGACCTGAATCACATTGTTCACAGTCAGGCCGTATTTGAGACAGTGCACCCCCCCTGAATTCTCGGCCACGTTGCCGCCAATCGAACAGGCGATCTGACTCGATGGATCCGGCGCATAGTAAAGATCATACGGGGCTGCGGCTTCCGAAATCGCCAGATTACGCACACCCGGCTGCAGGATGGCACGCCGGCTCAGCGGATCAATATCCAGAATGCGGTTCATCTTGGCGGTAGACAGGACGATCCCTTCGGCCATGGGCATGGCGCCGCCCGACAAACCGGTGCCGGCACCGCGCGGCACCACTGGCACGCCGTGCGCCAGGCATAGACGCAGAATCGCTTGCACCTGGGATTCGTTCTCGGGCAAGGCGACGGCAAGCGGCAGTTGCCGGTAAGCGGCCAGGCCATCACATTCATAAGGCGCCGTGTCTTCCTGCTTCCACAGCAGATTAGCCACGGGAATAACCTCCCCGAGCGCATGAATCAGACGTTGTTGCGAGTCGTTCATAAGTGGTGCCTGCACGATGATGACATCTTGTGATTATAGAAACGAACTTCGCGCACCAACATGAATCCTTTTGCCGGCCAACATGAGTAAAATTCACGCCGTCATTAACCCGTGTTTCTGAGCGCGGCGGCAATCCCGTTAATGCTCAGGTGAATGCCACGCTGCACCTTCTCACCGGCCTGCCCCAGCCGGTAACGGCGGATCAGTTCCAGCTGCAGATGATGCAGTGGATCAATGTACGGGAAGCGGTGACGGATCGAACGGGCCAAACCGGGGTTGCCGGTCAGCCGGTGTTTTTCACCGGTGATCTGAGCCAGTGCCTCGACGGTGCGCTGCCACTCCGCTTCTATGGCCTTGAAAATCTTCTTGCGTAAACGGCTGTCCGGCACCAGTTCAGCGTAGCGGGAGCCCAGTGCCAGATCACTCTTGGCCAGGACCATATCGATATTGGAGAGTAGCGTCCGGAAAAACGGCCACTCCTTGTACATGCGTTGCAGCAGAGCGAGGCGCGCCTTGCGACCCGCCAGTTTTGTATTGTCACCCGCCAGATAATCAGCCACCGCTGAACCAAAACCATACCAGCCCGGCAAGGTCAGGCGACATTGACCCCAGCTGAAGCCCCAGGGAATGGCCCGCAAATCCTCGATCTGCTCGAGCGCCTTTCGTGATGCCGGTCGCGAACCGATATTGAGTTGCGCCAGTTCCTTGAGGGGTGTGGCCGCAAAGAAATAATCCGTAAAGCCGGCTGTACCGTAAACCAGCTGACGGTAGGCCTGCGTACTGGATGCCGACAGGTCCGCGGCCACCTCATGAAAGGCAGCCGGCGCAGTCTTCGTCGGCTGCAGCAAGGTGGCTTCCAGTGTCGCGGCGACCAGCGTCTCCAGATTCCGGCGACCAATTTCCGGATTGGCGTACTTGGAGGCAATCACCTCCCCCTGCTCGGTCAGGCGGATCTGGCCGCGCACTGTACCCGGTGGCTGCGCCAGAATGGCCTCATAACTGGGGCCACCGCCACGACCGACCGTACCACCACGGCCATGGAACATCCGCAGCTGGATGTTATAGCTATTTGCCAACTGCTCGAACAGATTCACCAGTGCAATCTCGGCACGGTACAGCTCCCAGTTGCTGGTGAAGATACCACCATCCTTATTGCTGTCGCTGTAACCCAGCATGATGTCCTGCTCGCCGCCGGAACGCTTCACCAGATCGGCAATACCGGGCAATGCATAGAAATCCCGCATGATCGGCGTGGCGTTGCGCAAATCGGCAATGGTTTCGAACAGCGGCACCACAATCAGATCAACCACCGCTCCTCGATCCAGCGTGCCCCGCATCAGGCCGATTTCCTTACAGAGCAACAGGACTTCCAACAGATCGCTGACCGTCTCCGTGTGGCTGATGATGTAATGGCGGATCGCCATACGGCCATAACGGGCAATGACCTCACGCGCCATCTCGAAAATCGCCAGCTCGTCGTTAAACAACACAGAATAAGTCGCTGTCGGTACCCGCAACGGGCGCACATCATTCAGCGCATTCAACAGACAAGCCTGGCGCGCCTGTTCATCCAGCGCCGAATAGTGGGTGCACAGACCGGACGTGGCGAATAGTTCCGCCACCACGGCTTCATGCTTGTCCGAACTCTGGCGTAAATCAACGGTGGCCAGATGGAAACCGAATACATCCACTGCCCGCAGCAACGGATGCAGGCGTTGTAGCGCCAGGGATTCTGCGCCCTGAGTTTGCAGACAGACTTCAATGGCCTCGAGATCCTGCTTGAACGCGCCGGCATCCGGATACGCCAAGGATGCCGCCTCATTTGCAACAACGCCACCAACCACCAGAGTGTGCAGCGTCGCCTGCAGACGTTCATGAATGCGGGTCAGTGCCCGACGATAGATTTCATCAAGCCGGTGTTCACTGTGGTCGGCCGAAGCCGCGGCCAGGGCCACCACCGCCGGCGTAAAGTCTGTCATCATGGAGGATTGCGACAATTCTCGCGCAAGAGCCTTCACTTCTGTCAAATAGTGGCGCAGCGCCACCTCACATTGGCGGTGGATGGCGTAGGCCAGCGTGGCTGCCGTGACGTTCGGATTGCCATCCCGGTCGCCACCGATCCAGTGCCCCATCCGGAAAAAACTTGCGATCGTCTTGCCCGGCAGATCCATTTCCAGATTGGCATACAGACGCGGAATTTCAGTCAAGAACGTGCTGTTGTAGTAACTCAGCGCGTTCTCGATTTCATCAATGACCGTCAGCTTGGTAAAACGCAGCAGACGGGTCTGCCAGAGTTGCGTGACCCGCCCGCGAATCTGCTGCTCGTTACTCTGGAGGCGGCGTTCGAGCAAAGGGTTCGGCTTTTTCAACGTAGCGGTTTCACCTCGGATCGTATCGCGCTCGGCCAGCAACTCGGCAATGTCCCGCTCGGCATCCAGAATACTTTTACGTTGCACTTCGGTCGGATGAGCCGTCAGTACCGGCGACACGTAGGCCTGTGCCAGGGTCTGGGCAATGGTTTTGGTGCTTTTGCCATGGTCGTGCAGCTTTTGCAGGGCGGCATCAATACTGCCCGGCTGCAAACACCCTGCCCGCTCGTACACGGCCCGCCGACGAATGTAGTGCCGGTCTTCCGCCAGATTGGCCAGATGGCTGAAATAGGTAAAGGCGCGGATCACCCGTACCGAGTCTTCATCACTCAGATGCTTCAGCAGTTTTTTCAGACGGCGATCAGCCGCCTGATCAGCATCCCGGCGAAAAGCCACAGACAGGCTGCGAATCTCTTCGACCAGATTAAAGACCTCGGCACCTTCCTGCGTGCGAATCACATCGCCCAGAATGCGTCCGAGCAAACGGATATCATCGATCAGTGGCTTTTCGGCATCCTGCTTCTGACGGCGTACTTCCATGACTCACCCTTTACCCTTTTATTCTTCATTGCAAATATGGCAAGGGCTGCCGGCACCCGCACCAGACAGCCTTTAAAAATTATAGACAGCCATAGCACCCCTGCATGTGAAAACAATTGGGCAAGTGATGAGAATTATTCAGCCAGTTGGCGCATCTCGTTGGTAAACCACTCGATAAACGCGGCGCATTCCCATCGCTCGGCCACGCCCGGCTTCCAGCATAAATAGTGATGGTTATAGGCCGGAATCACATGGTCAGACAAACGGATCAACCGGCCACTTTCCAGCCAGGCAGAACCCAGCCGGCTACGCGCCAGACACACGCCCAGCCCGGCGGCGGCCGCATCATAGAGCAAGCCGAGGTCATTGAACTTGGCCGTGGTCTTAAGGCGCTGCTTATCCAGGACATAGTGATCAAACCAGCCTTCCCAGGGCTCCAGCTCGCTATGAATCAGCAATGCCCGCGTCACGATCTCATCCTGATCAAAGCCGGCCAGGCCGCCAACTTCATTCAGGTAGTTCGGGCTACAGGCAGGCGACACATGGTCCGACATCAGGTGTACCGACTCGCGGTCAGCAAAGGGTCCCTGTCCGAAACGTACTTCCAGATCGGTTTCCTGCGATACCACATTGAAGAGGGGAATCGAAACCTGCAGCACCAGATCGATTTCCGGATAGGCATAACGGAACAGCCCAAGACGTGGCATCAGTACCTGGCGGGCAAAGGTCGGCGTCACAGCCAATCGCAGTGTCGTGCGGTTGCCCATTGGGCCCAGGGGCTCGGTCACCTGCAGGATGGTCAGCGCTTCGCGTACGCGCTTGAGATAGGCTTCGCCTTCCGGCGTCAGGCTGAAGTCCTTGCGGATAAACAGCTTGAACTTCAGCTGCTCCTCGATCTGGCGAATCCGGTGGCTCACCGCACTGGGGGTAATAAACAGCTCATCAGCGGCCTGCGTCACATTGCGATGACGGGCCAGCGCTTCGAACGCCAGCAAGCCCTGAATATTCGGAACACGCGGAAAAATCACCAGCGACCTCACTTGCCATGGATATCGTTAATTTATGGATACTTTATTGTAGACTGCATCAGGTTAGCCGTTTATACACAAACGTCTATTTTATGAATTCATTCGCACCGGAGGTGGTATGAAGTTGCCAAGCCAGTTTGCACTGATCAGCGCCACAAGCCTCATCCTCGCCGTCAGCAGCGCCTTCGCGGCGAAACCTGCCCCGCTGGATGACGGTATGCCAACCACCCTCCGACCGGCCAACTACAAAGCCAAATACCCCGCAGACCCGGCCAGTATTGCCCGTGGCGAAACGCTGTTCCGAAGTGACAAGCTGTCGACGAATGGCCGCGCCTGTAGTGCCTGTCATGCCGATGCCAGCACCTTTGGTCCAAACTTTACCAAGCCGTATCCGCATCCGGCGATGAACTCCCAGGCCCGCTTTGGCAAGGCCCAACTTCATCTGGACGAAGTCATCCAGGTCTGTCTGCAAGGTCCGCTTCGTGCTACCCCACTGGAATGGGGCTCACCGGAACAGGCCGACTTGGTCGCCTACCTGACCTACGTTCAGAAAACCGGAAAGATGAACGCCCGATAATCAGGCAGATCCAGCTGTCTTAGGCCGACGCCACCAACGCCAGTAAGCGGCGAAGCCCGCCACGGCCAGGAACCCGAACAGGGCAATGCGCACTCGGTTATCCAACAGCATACGGTCAAAACGGCCATATTCCATGCGCTGCTTGATCCCCATCATGAAATCCGAGACCGTATCCTGACAGGGCAGCGCCGACATCTCCGGCACCACTACGTGGGCCGCTGCCACGGCGGGTAACGCGGCCATGGTGCGATGGATCACACCCTGATACAGATCCTGGGCAATATAGGGTGAAAGATACTTGTGTGTATCACCTGCATCATTGAGCACCGCTTGGGTCTCCAAAGCCAGATTCGCACACACCGCACTGGCCAATTGGGCATTCGACAAGCCAGCATCATCTTGAGCTGCAACATCGCCGGCAAAGACGATTCCGAACAGGCACAGCAACAGATAACGCCGAATCATCGGACCTCCCCCTTAACGGTTAACGCATAGGCCATGCGGTGACGTGCGGCATCCTTCATGCGCACACGGGCTCGTTTGGCCGGTGACATGGCCAGACGATGCGCGCGTACTCGGCACGCCACACAGCAGTAGCGAGCATCACTGCGCTTGGGTACAAAGCTCGCCAGACACGTCCAGCAATGGGCGCTCACTTATTGCTCCATTATAAATATTCGTTACGGAGATGATACGCGATTGCCCTCTGTAACGGGTATAAGCGTTACAGAGGTTTATTGGCCGCAATGACATCAACATCTCTGTAACGGATATAACCGTTACAGAGACAGCATCACCACATTACATTTACGGAACAGAAGCCTGTCCGGTTTTTTTCGACGCCAGGCAGGCAGCCACGTAGGCTTCTCGCGTCGGATCTTCCGTAACCAGCCCCTGTCCATCAGACAGATAATGCAAACGGAACGCCTGACGGGATGCCTCCGGTGTGCGCGGGTCATACCCCAGCAGCACCAGTATCTGGCTCATACCCGGCGCATCCGACGTCGTTTCTACCCCGCCCGCGCCCACCGATGGCGGGCACCAGTATCCAAAGCCATATCCGGCCAGATACGCCCAGGGAAAATACGGGCCGGGGTCAATCTTTCGCCCCGGCGCCACATCCGAATGCCCAACAAAGTTGAATGAACTGATCCGATAACGTACCCGCAGATCCTGCAACAAAGCCAGCAGCGTCTCAATCTGCGGTGCGGCATAGGGTTCGTGCCCATTGTTATCCAGTTCAATGCCAATCGAGGCCGAGTTCACATCTTCCACCCCGGCCCAATAGGATTGCCCGGCGTGCCAGGCACGTTTATGCTCCGGTACCAGCTGAATCAGCTTACCGGAACGCTCAATCAGATAATGGGCACTCACCCGCTGTTGCCGTTCGGCTGAAGTCAACGTGTTCAGCGAATGCGCAGCATCGTCATTGCTGGTGTAATGCAGGACCACCATCACTGGCCGCCGCTCATCAAAATTCGGACTCGGCACCACCGTGAGGGGCAGCCCCGTATCTGGCCTGAAGCCGGCACAGCCCACCACAATGCTACATAAGGCCAGACACAATGTCTTAGAAAGCACGACCCTGAGACACCGGGTATTTGATGGCATTCTTTTCCAGTTTATCGACCACTGCCGCATTCAGGTCCACTCCGAGCACACTGCTTAAACGCACCAGATAGAGCAGAACATCCGCAAGCTCCTCACCCACATGCTCGGCCGTTTCTGGCGAACGCCCGGCTTCACGAGCCTCCTGATCGGTCATCCACTGAAATATCTCGCTCAGTTCACCCACCTCACCCGTCAGGGCCATGATCAGATTTCTGGGCGTATGAAACGGCTCCCAGTCTCGCGCACTGGCAAATGCTGCGAGCGCCAGCTCAAGCCGGCGCACATCCAGCAGCATGGGTTCAGACAATTACTGCTCCAGTTTGACGGTAACGCCGCTGCTGCTCAGATTCAGCTGAACGCCTTCCGAAGTGCTGGTCAGGCGCATGATCACGCCATTCTGGTTCTTGAGGATCGTACCGCCAACACCCCCACCCAGCGTGATACTGCTCTCCAGCTTGGTAAATGTACCGGAGAACTTCGAGATATCCGACATGTCGTAGACTTCGCCCGCCAGGGATACCTTGGAAATTCCCACGTTGGCACCCACACTCATCCCACTGATTTTGAACGGGTAGGTTTTACCCTGGTAGTTCAGCACGCCACTCCCACGGCTACCACCAACAATCAGCGCAAACTGGGTCTCGGTAATATTAACCGTACCTGCAGGTTGCTTAGGTGTATCTGCGGCATAGGCAGCAGTTGCCAGAAAAGCAACCCCTAGCAACAGGACAGAGAAGAACTTACGGATTGAATATTGCATACATCACCTCTACGTTAAAAACTGCAAGAAACATCAAGATCAACTCACATTGGGTTCCTGTAATTCACCCTTACGGCGCTCAATGATCTTGTTGAGCGTCGCCAATCCATTAAGTATGAAAAAGAATTTCTCTTTGGTGCCTGCTGGCGCCCAGGTGTTTTCAATCAGATCATTGAGCACTTCGTATTCAAGTTCGCATTTTGAAAGCTCTTCGATATTTTCAGCGCCTTTAATTTTGCGTAGCAAAATGCACATATCACCGTAATGATCATAAAGCATCAGTGTCAAGTGGAACTTACGGTAGGTTGGCACCAGTTTCATCAAAGGAATGGAAATCGCAAACAGCGCAGCAATCAACAGCCAAGCCCGGTCAAACAGGCTAGCCAACCAGAATGGCGAGTCATGCTTGAAAACCGAGCCTTCATTCTCGATATACTTCACAGCAACAGGGCTCTTCTTCTGGGTTTGATCCAGGAATGCCGGAAAACCACCCGGCCGCTGGAAGTAGTTGGCCTTGTTTTTATAATGCGTCTCGGTAGCCAGCATGAACAGGAACTGGATCGCCGGGTGCAGATTCTTCTGGACGGTAATCGTCGAAGAGGTTGTTACCAGATTGATATCCTCTGATGGACGCAACGGACTTAATGAGACACCACCGGTAGGAAACACCACCGCGTCCGCATAATGGATCCGACCAGCAATCGCTCTCGCTGATTTAAAGTTCCACAAGTGCACATCCGGCGAAGACAGCAGCTGCTGAACCAGAACCGAGTCCGGGTTAGCCATGACAAAGAGCCCATCAAGCTCCCCTTTTAAAAGCAGCTCGACCGATTCCTTGGTATTGAGTTCACGCAAATTGGGATGATCTTCAACTGCGACATGAAACTCCTTAAGCATGTCACGAACCATGAACTGTGTACCACTATGGCGAAGTCCGATAGAAACCTGCTTGTTGGATAGAAAACTCATCGCAGCGTTTTCAAGATCGACATTTCCCCGGAAGAAAAACCAGAGCGGTTCATACTGAACGCTTCCCAAAGAGTACAAGTGTGCCGATCTGGGAATTGCCATACCTGCCTGAGTAAAGGCTGCATCCACCTCACCCCGTTCCAGGAGGCCCAGATTGTCAATCGAGCCATGAGAGGGCACCAGAACCAGATCAACGCCATGCTCTGCAAAAAAATCCTTGTACCACTGACCGAGCTGATCGTTGATCGATTGAGACTCCCCTGTTGCCATGACGACCGTACTCGGTGGAATGGGCCTTGCGGTATAAAACAGCAGGACAATGCCAAGCACTAGAATAATCACGAGATACCAGTAGTGCCGGACAAAGCTAATCAGTGCACGATATTCGTCGAGCGAATTGGCTTTGAGCTGACGGGAATAATCCGGACGATCAAATTGGGGTGGCAGTTTCATGGCAACAGCTCGTTCGTCATATCAGATCAATCAATCACAATCTCAATCTTGCCAGTCTCAACATGGTAGATTCCACCGACAATACGCAGGCGGGATTCCCGGACAAGTTTTCTTAAAACAGGAGAAAGGCTGCGCAGTTTATGAACATTGGCAACCACGTTGTGATGCGTGGCCCGATGCACCCGCTGGTGTTCCGGATCTTCCATCGACTGTAAAACCGCCGGTGTCAATGCCGTAGCAAGGCCCTGGATGTGTCCGGGAAAATCCTCATCCACTTCCACCGCACGAAATGCCGCGCCAATGGCACCGCAACCGGTGTGGCCCAACACCAAGATCAGGGTTGCCCCCAGAACGGCCGTACCATATTCCAGGCTGCCCAGAATTTCATGAGTCACGAAGTTACCTGCAATCCGCGTCACGAAAAGATCGCCCTGCCCCTCATCAAAACAGTGTTCTGGACTGACCCGGGAATCGGCACATCCTAGAATACAGGCATAGGGGTTCTGGCTATGCGCCAGGCTATGTGGCTGAAACTGAAAGCTGTCCGGCGTATCAACACCCGAAAGATAGCGCGCATTACCCTCTAACAAGCGGGCTAGCGCTTCATCCGGGTTGAGAACATTTTCAAGTTTGGCGGTGCTAGAACCCATCACAGACTCCTAAAAAAACGAATAATCATGCCGTGCGAATACTAAAGTGAGTGATTATCCCGTAAATCAGAAAAAATATTCAACGCCGGGGGGTACTTAGCTGAGGATCACCTGGAATCAGCCATGATGACGAATGCGTCAATAGAACCCCTGGAAGAAGCCTCGGCTTTTTTGTGCGTCAGATGAGGCTCATAAAGTCAGCCACCCAGGCATGACTCTCGCGCCACAGCCGCCGGGCCGCAGCCTGATCCTGCGCCCATAGCGCTGGCGTAACGACTTGTGAATTAGCATAGTACAAGCCTGATTCAGTTTGGGGGGCTGTTGTTGCGCAATACAGGGTGGTGGCCGCGCCCGCCTCTTCAGAGATCATGCCCCGCAGCTTTAATAGAGGTCTGATCAGTAGCGGCACCGTCCGCCAGATTCTGGTATAGATCAAGCCCGGATGTAAGGCGTACGCCGAAACCTCAGAACCCTGAAGGTGCCGGGCCAGTTCTGCACTAAATAGAATATTGGCCAGTTTAGAAGCCGCATATTCCGGCACACCAGTGAGGCTTTTCCGGGGTCGTTGTAATGCAGACCAGTCAATACCTCTAACCCGCGTGTGAGCCTTGCTGGCCACGGTGACAACGCGTGCCGGGCCAGAGGCCTTCAAACGATCAAGCAGTAAATTTGTCAGTAAGAAGTGACCCAGATGGTTGACACCAAAAGCCATTTCAAACCCATTGGGTGTCAGACCTTTAATCCCCCCCTGCCCTGCGTTATTGATTAAAAGGTGCAAGGGCAAATCTGTCGCCAGAAATTCACGTGCGCAGCGCTGTACAGAGGCCAAGTCCGATAACTCCAGAGATAACCACCGGGTATCTGTACGCCCCGTGCGCGCTTGGATTTCATTCATAACCCGCTGCGCATCGGTTTTAGAGCGGCCCGCCAGAAATACACGGTAGCCAGACTCGGCAAGCTTAATCGCAGTCACACGGCCTATACCAGAGGTAGCACCGGTAATTAATGCAATGCGGCATGATTGAGCCGTGGGGATTTTGCCTAATACAGGTTCTTCAATCATGCAGTACCTACCTCAAAAAATGATTCAAGAGCGGTCTCGGGCGATGACGGCCGATCAGGCGCAGCGTTTTACCCTGCCCCTGAAAGCGGCTGGCTTTTACGAGTGCGCTCTTAGAGGTTATCAGGATTGGTTTTCACCGAGATGACAAAGCGGCAGATGCCGTGACAAGCCAGGAGCCCCTCAGCAGTGGTTCTGTCGATTATCAGTAGCCCCCTGTTTATCGTATGGCTGCTGATGCAGATTTTGGAACGCAAGGAAAAGTCGCAGCAAACGATCAAGATTAGTGGGCGAATCATTACGCGTACCGTGCATACGGATGGCAATGGACGGGTGATAGATCAGAGATGAGGCTGTATTTTCCGTTTTATTTGTGGGAAATTTTGTAGAAACCAATCACGCCAAAAGAAAAAAGCCCTTGAAATCAAGGGCTTAATTCAGTTATTGGCGGAGACGAGAAGATTCGAACTTCCGATACCCTTTTGGGGTATGCTCCCTTAGCAGGGGAGTGCCTTCGACCACTCGGCCACGTCTCCAATCCGATTCAACTTTTGGTCAAAACCGGAGGCTGAATTCTAACGGGTCAGCCCCGCCCGGTCAAACCTAATTAACGAATTACTTTGTCTGGTCCAGACCAAAGGTACGGTGCAGGACGCGAACGGCCAGCTCCAGGTACTTTTCGTCGATGATCACGGAGATCTTGATTTCCGACGTTGAGATCATCTGCAGATTGATACCCTCTTCGGCCAGTGCACGGAACATCTGGCTGGCAACGCCCGGGTGCGAGCGCATGCCCACGCCAACGGCCGAGACCTTACAGATTTTGTTGTCGCCAACGATTTCGCGGGCGCCAACGTGCTTGCATACCTCTGCCAGAATGCCCTTGGCCTTTTCGAAGTCACCACGATTCACGGTAAACGAGAAGTCGGTGGTGCCGTCATGGCTGGTGTTCTGGATGATGATATCGACGTCGATGTTGGCTTCAGCGATCGGGCCCAGGATCTGATAGGCAATACCGGGTTTGTCGGGCACACCCAAAACGGTGAGCTTGGCTTCGTCGCGATTAAAGGCGATACCGGAGATGATGGGTTGTTCCATGTTCGTGTTGTCCTCAACAGTGATGAGGGTGCCTTCGCCACCCTGACCGTATTCTTCAAAGCTGGAAAGAACGCGCAGCTTGACCTTGTACTTACCGGCGAATTCCACCGAGCGGATCTGCAGCACCTTGGAGCCGAGGCTGGCCATTTCCAGCATCTCTTCAAAGGTGATGGTGTCGAGCTTGCGGGCTTCGGGCACGATGCGCGGATCGGTGGTGTAGACACCATCGACGTCGGTATAGATCTGGCATTCATCCGCATTAAGGGCTGCGGCCAGTGCCACCCCCGTGGTGTCCGAACCCCCGCGACCCAGCGTGGTGATGTTGCCGTCTTCATCAACGCCCTGGAAGCCGGCGACGATAACAACACGGCCAGCATTCAGATCGGCACGCATGGGGGCGTCGTCAATCGACAGAATACGGGCCTTCATGAAGCTGCTGTCGGTCAGAATCCTGACCTGACCGCCCGTATAGCTGACGGCATCGACGCCGATTTCTTTGAGTGCCATGGCCAGCAGGCCAATGGTGACCTGCTCACCGGTCGAAAGGATGACATCCATTTCGCGCGGGTCCGGGTTGTCTTGTAGCGCTTTAGCCAGAGCGATGAGGCGGTTGGTTTCGCCACTCATGGCGGATACCACGACCACGACATCATGTCCGTCTTTGCGGAAGGCCGCAATACGACGGGCAACGTTCTGGATGCGCTCGGGGTTGGCGACCGAGGTGCCGCCGTATTTCTGAACGATGAGAGCCATCAGTAGGTCTTTTAGAGGTTGAACAAAGCCCGGAAATTATAGCCTACTTTTGTTTCAAACCCATATACAGCAAGGGAATCCGCCATAACCAGGGTATCTGCAATTTGCCGCGCCGCACCATTTAAGTGCATAAAAGTTTGACTTTGATCAAAGACTGCCTAAATTGATTAATGGCGCGGGAGAATAAAAATGAAACAATCTGACCAGAAGCGCTTCAAGGCCCGAGGAGACAAAGGGGCGAAGCCTAAAACCCTGCAGGCCCGATTTACTGTGTCTGCGAAAGATTTACGTATCAAACTGGGTTTAACCCAGTCTGAGTTCTGGGCCCCCGTGGGGGTTTCCCAAAGTGGTGGATCACGTTACGAATCGGGCCGCAAGCTGCCGGTATCCATCAGCACCCTGCTCTATCTGGTTCACGTCGAGCACATTGACCTGGCAACGCTCACCGGTGACGATGTACTCGTTGGTCAGTATCTACGTCAACAGGAACCCAAGACCTTTGCTACTTTGCTAGCTGCGGCGAAAGCCCTGTAAAACTAGACTGCGGAGCGATCAAACGCTCACCTGCACGCTGACACCGGTTGCGCGGATACGGTCAGCCCAGGTGTTCATCACTTCCATGCTCAAGGCTTGGAGATGCGGTGCCTCCGGTTGCAATGAAGGCCTGGCCAGTCCGTAAAGATGCACCCCCTGGATCTGGTGCGCATTTTTAGCAACAAATGCCAGATAGGCCGCTTGATCTTCCGGACCGGGGGCTTGGCCATCCCAGGCCACCCAGCAGGTCTGTAACCAGACTTTGGCCAGGCTGCACGCCACGTCCAGCCGATGCTGGATCTGCTCGGGCTTGTAGCTGATGCCATTCACCTGTTTCATGGATTCGGGCAGCAGACGATCCACCTTGAACCAGACGACACCACCGGCATCATTGAGCACACGGACACCGGTCTGCACTTCCGGACGCAGCATCAGACTGCCATTAGTAATGAGCACCAACGGTATTTGCAGACCATGGGCATCGCGCTGACGTGCGGCAATCTCGACCGCCTGGAGAAACTGCGGCGAGCTGGTGGGTTCGCCGTTGCCTGAAAAGGCAATATCCCGGATCTCGCGCATGGGCGCTGGTGTGTCCGGTGGAATCATCGGGCTTAGTGCCGGGTTATCCAGCAAACCTTTAAGCTCGGCTTCGAGCAACGGCAGATTAACCTCGGGGGCATCGCCCCGATGCAGACCGGGCACCTGGCAATAGGCGCAGGCCCAGTTACACGCGTTATTGGTATTGAGATTGATGCCGATCGAGATGCCCTGCATCCGGCGTGAGAGCACCGGATACACATACGTAAGATTCAGAAAATCCGGATCGTGGTCGCTAAAGGTGAGCCAGCGCAGGGGTTGGGCGGGTGCTTGGACAGAATCAATCGGCTTCGTCATGCTGCAATGATACAATCTGCGCTCAGTTTTAGACCGGAAATCGCCTGATCATGCGTATTACTCGCCGGCTGGAGTTTGACGCCGGCCACCGCATCCCTGACCATCGTAGCCAGTGCCGTCACCTGCACGGGCATCGCTATGCCATGGAAATCACCCTCTCGGGCGACGTGATCGAGCGTAATGGTGATCCCGCCAACGGCATGGTCATGGATTTCGGGGACATTAAAACCATTGCCATGAATGAAGTGGTTTCCCTTTGGGATCATGCCTTTCTGGTGTATGCCGGTGACACGGCGGTTCGTGCTTTTCTTGACAGCATGCCGGATCACAAGACAGTAGTGCTCGATGTGGTGCCAACGGCAGAGAATCTGGCCACAGCAGCATTCCGCATCCTGGCGCCAAAGTACACGCATACCTATGGCAACAATCTGAAACTTGAGCGCGTTCGCCTCTATGAAACGCCCAACTGCTGGGCTGATGCGATTGCACCGCTCGACTTTGTCGAACCCAAGCCCTAAGCTTTAACGCGGGTTCAGCCAACCCGCTGATACACCTTGGCAAATCGGCGCTGACCGCACACCCCGAAATCACCCGGGCCGTATTGCATCAACCAATCCCCTGCGTCGCCTTTCAGGACATCACGCCCGGCCGAACGGGCGGCGGTAAACGGTTCATGAATCTGTTTCGCCAGCACCGGAACTGGTTTGGCCGTGTAGGCACCATCCTGCCCATCCAGCGTGGGCGCCACCGGCTGATACTTGGCATCAAATTTATGCCGGTCAACACTCCATCGATCTCCCGTGCAACCGGTGATGATGGCATCGCCGACTTGATAGTTGTTCGGGCCTTCCAGGCTGATCAGTTCACCCGGCGCGCGAGCGAACATCACTTGTACCACTTCGGTCTTAATGAAGCGAGCGGCTAGCGGGTCAATTTCCAAGTTTATTTCGGTCAAATGAAGCATTTTATCAATTGCAATCCATTGCTTTTACTAGAGTTTCCCCGTAAATTCTGATTATTGGTTTTTACGGACAAATCGTATGATCCCGTTAAATGAACAACAGCGTCTATTTCTGATTGACTCGACACAGCTTTATGAAGCCTGGCAGCTTGTGCGTCTGCAGGTTCAGAGCCACAAGTATGGCATGAAGTGGAAGAAGACAAAGGACTACGAATATTTAATCCGTGTCTCAGACGCTAAAGGATCAGGCAAATCGCTCGGACCTAGATCAGCCGAAACAGAAGCTACTTACGAAGCGTTCTGCGCTGGAAAGCATAGAGCCAGTGAGCGTTACGAACGAATCAAACAACGTATTGAAGATCAAGCACGGCTTAATCGCGCAGCCCGTCTTGGCAGAATGCCCAGCATTGTTTCCAAGATCCTCGCCCAAATCGATCAATCAAAAGCACGTGATGACTTTCGGCTGGTTGGCACGCACGCTCTGTGGGCTTACGAAACAATGGCTGCCGTGGCGTATCGTAAAGAACTTTTGGCCTCCGGTGATGTCGATTTGCTGTACGACCCAAGAAAGAAACTAGCCTTGGTGAGAAAGCGAATGGATGACACAGGATTAATAGGGCTATTGCGTAAAGCAGATAAAACTTTCGAACCCATGAAAAAAAATGGCTTCCGTGCAGTGAATGATGATGGCTACATGGTGGATCTCATCATTCCGGAACGGGAAATGTGGAATAACGAAATCGTACAATTTGCCGAAGATGATCTATGCGCCGCTGAAGTGCCATCGCTACAGTGGCTATGCAACGCACCGACAGCCGATGTAGTGATTGTCGGTGCAAACGGTATGCCTATACGTGTACGCGTACCTGATCCGAGAGCCTTTATGGTGCACAAAGCCTGGCTATCTCAACAGATCAATCGCAACCCAGTCAAAAAGTCTCGAGATTTGCTGCAGGCGGAATTAGTGTTCGAAACGCTCCGCGAACACTTACCTAATTACCCTGTGCAGGCAGAGCATCTGCGTTATCTGCCCAGACAACTTGTTAAAGACTGGACAGATAAACACCCTAGCGATTAACGTCCACCACCACACGACCCCGCACTTTGCCTTCCAGCAATTGGCCGGCAACGCCAAGCGCTTCTTGCAGACTAATCTCGGTGGTATTGGCTTCCAGTTTGGCGATATCCAGATCGCGGGCTAATCGTTGCCAGGCTTCCATACGCTTCTCGGAGGGTGCCATCACACTGTCGATACCATACAGGGTGATACCCCGCAGAATAAACGGCATCACCGTCGACGGAAAATCCGCGCCACCTGCCAGACCACAGGCCGCCACCGCACCACTGTACTTCGTTGTGGCACAGGCATTGGCGAGTGTAGTGCTGCCAACAGAATCAACCACGCCCGCCCAACGCTCTTTGCCGAGTGGCTTACCCGGCTCCGAGAGTTCTTTGCGGTCGATAATGCCGGCGGCACCCAGCGCCTTCAGATGCGGCGCTTCTTCCGGACGGCCGGTAGACGCAATGACGGTGTAACCCAGTTTAGCCAGGAGCATGATGGCCACACTGCCCACGCCCCCATTAGCACCGGTCACCAGAATCTCACCATCCGCCGGTTTGACGCCGTGCTTTTCCAACGCCAGCACACAGAGCATGGCGGTGTAGCCGGCCGTGCCAATGGCCATGGCCTGACGCTCGGTAAAGGCTGGCGGCAATGGCACCAGCCAGTTCCCATTCAGACGCGCCTTCTGCGCCAAACAACCGCTATGCGTTTCGCCCACACCCCAGCCATTCAAAATGACTTTATCTCCTGCCTTCCAGCAAGGATGGCTGCTTTCCAATACTGTCCCGGCCATATCGATACCGGGGGTAAGTGGGAATCTACGAACCACCGGACCTTTACCGGTAATGGCCAGGCCATCCTTGTAGTTCAGCGTACTCCACGCCACCTGAACCGTAACATCACCTTCAGGCAACGCAGATTCATCGAGCTCTTTCAGCTCGGTACGATAGCCAGCGTCATCTTTATTGATCTGTAGGGCGCGATACATGGGGTGTCTCCGTGAGTCGTTGTTATGCGCTTATTCTATGTGCAGGCTCTGAAAAAGCAAACGGCCCGTCGCGTCGCGACGAGCCGTTCTATTCTGGCGGGTCCGGTGAGATTCGAACTCACGATGGGTTTCCCCACGCCGGTTTTCAAGACCGGTGCATTCAACCGCTCTGCCACAGACCCTTATTTCATTCAGGCGAGATTCTATCAGCTTGCATCGGCTTTGGGGGGACGCGAACGACGCGGGCCGCCACCCGGTTTGCGACCAAAAGGTTTGGCCGCTCCGGAACGCGGGCCACCCGCAGCACGAGGTGCCGAAGCGCCAGCACCCGCCGGCTTACTACCCTGATAGCCACCGGATCCTTGCCCACCGCGTGGTGTTTTACCGCTAGCGGACTTACCGCCCTGCCCCTTACCAAATTGCGAGGATTTACCAAAGGGCTTTTTACCACGGTGGCTTTTACGCAAGCTGTTGAGTGCCGGCATACCGGCGAGCTCACGATGCAGATTGCGGTCTTCCCGCGCCTCGCGACGGAACTCGGCCACGATGTCACGTACGTGAGCATTCTGACCACGCGGCTGGCGGTCATCATCTTCCCAGGCTTCATCGTCATCGATGAATTGCAGCGCGGTCAGAGGATCAGTTTCTCCCGGTGCCAGCTGATTTCCGTTATACATCGCATCCAGAATGTAGAGCTTTTCTTCGGGGAGGTTTTCCCAAGGGTCCCGATCATCCGGGAAATACGGCTGCGCATCCGGATCACGCGGCTTACGCCCACGCGGCGGACGCTGATTGGCCTGTTGCCGGGCATACAGCCAGGCATCGCCTTCGGCGCGGGCTTTGGCATCTTCATCCAGCTCTAGCGGTTGACGCTCTTCTTCTGCGTCGTCCAGCTCCTGAGTGGCTTCGCTCCCCTCGGTAGCCTCTTCACTGCCTTCCGCCGGCTGATGACGGGCGTTGCGCGGATCGGCCGCGTATTTTGCCGCCTGTTCCGCCTGGTAGACCGCCAGATCTTCGGGCGACATGGGTTCGAAACCGGGAATCACCTCCGGCACGATGTCGCTACCCAGCAGACGCTCAATGGATTTGAGCAGCACGGCGTCATCATGGGTGACAAATGCCACCGTGTCGCCGACACGACCATCCTCACCATTGAGTACACGATTCAGACGCGAAGGATAATCGTCCGGCACGGCAGGCAGATCGTAATGGACAACACGCTGAATGCCATCCATCTCGAAACCACGCAAGGCCATGTCGGTGGTAATCAGGGCACCGAGCAGACCATTCTGGAACTCGTCCAGGGCGCGGCCACGTGGCTGCTGGCCGCGATGGGCATGCAGTGCATTGGCTGTCACCCCACCCTTGGCCAGCTTGCGTGCCAGACCTTCAGCACCGAACTTGGTACGGGCAAAAACCAGAGAACGCGGCCAGGATTCATCACGGAACAACTGGGTCATCAGGTCACGTTTGCGGTGCGGATCAACGGCAATGAAACGCTGGTGGACGCGACTGGTGACATCGTCACCCCGGTCAATGACCACTTCTTCCGGATAGTTGAGCAGACCGGCGGCCAGACCACGGATATCGTCACCCATGGCACTGGCCACGACGATGGTCTGACGTATCGCTGGCAGCAGCGGATACAACCGTTCCAGCTCGGTGGCCTGCCCCATATCCATCATGCGATCGACTTCATCGAACACGAGGACGCGCACCGCATCCAGATTGACGTGGCCCTGGCCCAGATGATCGAGCAGGCGGCCTGGCGTGGCAATCAGAATATCCAACCCACGTTGCAGCGCCTGCACCTGTGGATGCATGCTGACACCACCGTAAACGGCGAACGAATAATACGCATCATGACGGCCATAGGTGCGGAAGGCATCCAGCACTTGCAAGGCCACTTCACGGGTCGGCACCAGAACCAGCACACGCGGACCACGGCCCGGCACCTGGGTGGCGGCTTCGCCATCCTGCTGCAGCAGATCCAGTGCTGGTATGGCATAACCCGCCGCTTTACCCGATCCGGCCGGGGCAGAAACCAGGACGTCCTTACCCGTCAGGATCAGCGGAATCAGTGCCGCCTGTACCGGGGTCGGCACGGGTGTGCCGGAGGTATCAGCATCCTGAATTGCCTTCAGGCGCGGCTCGGAAAGAGAAAACTGTTCAAAAGACATGATTATGGGCCTCAAGGGCAAGCCGGCATCTTAACTAAAACGGGGAACCGCCAGACCTCGATTCCCGATTAACCGGCATCGTTAAACGGTTAAACCGCGTTCCAGATCCTGACGGATGTCGTCGATCGACTCTAGGCCCACTGCAACACGCAGCAGATTGTCATGAATGCCTGCTGCGGCGCGCGCCTCCGGAGAAATACGACCATGTGTGGTGGTCGCCGGATGCGTGAGTGTTGACCGGGTATCACCCAGATTGGCGGTGATCGACAGTAACTGGCAAGAGTTTATCACACGCCAGGCGGCGTCCTGACCACCCTTCACTTCAAAGCTGACGATGGCACCGCCGCTTTTCTGCTGCTGCATCGCCAATGTATGTTGCGGATGGGATGCCAGACCCGGATAGTAGACACGCTCCACGGCCGGATGGCTTTCCAGCCATTGCGCCAGTGACAGGGCTGATGCCGACTGGGCCTTGATACGGATAGCCAAGGTTTCCAGTCCCTTGCCCAGTACCCAGGCATTGAAAGCCGAGAGGGTCGGACCGGTCGTCCGCAGAAAAATGAAAATCTTTTCAACGATGGCTTTGTTAGCGCAGACTGCCCCACCCAGCACACGGCCCTGACCATCAAGATACTTGGTCGCCGAATGCACCACAATGTCGGCACCCAGATCGAGCGGACGCTGCAGAATGGGCGTGCAGAAACAGTTGTCCACCGCCAGCAGGAGCTGGTGCTGACGGGCAATATCTGCCAGTGCGCGGATGTCACCCACTTCGGTTAGCGGGTTCGATGGTGTTTCACAAAACAGCAATTTGGTATTCGGGCGCACAGCGGCAGCCCAGGCAGCCGCATCGGTCAACGGCACAAACGTCGTTTCAACACCGAAGCGCGGCAGGATGTTGCCCAGCAGTTGAATGGTGGAACCAAACATCGAGCTTGACGCCACAATGTGATCACCGGCGCTCAGGTTGGCCATGATCATGGCATTGATGGCCGCCATGCCGCTGGCGGTGGCGATGCAGTCTTCCGCACCTTCCAGTGCCGCTAGTCGCTCTTCAAACAGCGTCACACTCGGGTTGGTAAAACGGGCATAAACGTTGCCCTCTTCCTCACCGGAAAACCGGGCAGCAGCCTGCTCGGCGCTGTCGAACACGAAGCTGGAGCTCAGGTACAGTGCTTCGCTATGCTCTTTGTGATGCGTCCGGTCCATACCGGCACGCACAGCCAGTGTTTCAAGCGCCAGTCCGGCCGGCAACGATTTTTTTGATTCGCTCATAAGCACTCTGATTATTCTTGACCCGGACGACGCACAAACATCTCGATCTGCTGGGCCGCATTGCCGCCCTCGTCGTCATCACCCGAACCACTTGGCTTGTCCGACTTCTGCTTGCGCGATTGCTCGATCGCGTTGAGATAGGCCTCATCGACATCTCCGGTAATGTAACGACCGGTAAAACAGGAGGCATCAAAACCGCTGATCTTCGGATTACAGGTCCGCACGGAGTCTTCGAGTGCCGACAGATCCTGATAGATCAGTGCATCCGCACCGATCAACTGGGCAATCTGCGCATCCGTACGACCCGTGGCGATCAGTTCACTGCGGGTCGGCATGTCGATACCGTAGACGTTCGGGTAGCGCACAGGCGGCGACGCCGATGCGAAATACACTTTCTTGGCACCGGCGGCACGGGCCATTTCCACGATCTCGTGGCTGGTGGTACCGCGCACGATCGAGTCGTCGACCAGCATCACGTTCTTGCCGGCGAACTCCTGTGTCACGGTATTCAGCTTCTGGCGGACCGACTTCTTGCGCGTCGCCTGGCCCGGCATGATGAAGGTACGGCCGATGTAACGGTTTTTAACAAAACCTTCGCGAAACGGAATGTTCAGAGCCTGCGCCATCTGCATTGCTGCCGGGCGCGACGAATCCGGAATCGGAATCACCACATCAATATCTGCCGGATCCATGATGCTGCGAACCTTGGCGGCGAGCGCCTCCCCCATGCGCAGGCGGGTTTCGTACACGGAGATGTCATCCAGCATCGAATCCGGCCGGGCCAGATACACATACTCGAACAGACAGGGCGACAGCACGGCATCGTCCGCACATTGCTGGCGCACCATCTTGCGATCCAGGTCCACAAACACGGCTTCACCCGGCGCGACATCGTCAACACGCTCGAAGCCCATGGTATCCAGGGGCACTGATTCCGATGCCAGCATCCATTCGGTACCTTCCGGTGCTTCGTTCTTACCCAGTACCAGCGGACGAATACCAAACGGGTCACGGAAGGCCAGCAAACCATAACCGGCAATCATCACGACCACCGCGTAGGCACCACGTACACGCTTGTGCACACCCCGCACCGCCTTGAAAATCGCATTCTCATCGAGCACCGTGCCATGCGCTGCCCGCTGCAGCTCATGGGCCAACACATTGAGCAGGACTTCCGAATCCGAATTGGTATTGATGTGACGCAGATCCAGTTTGAACAACTGCTGCTTCAATTCTTCGGCATTGGTCAGGTTGCCGTTATGGGCCAGCATCAGACCGAACGGCGAGTTCACGTAGAACGGCTGGGCTTCGGCAAAGTTATAGGCCGAACCCGCTGTCGGATAGCGACAGTGGCCAATCCCCCAGTTACCCGGCAGCGCCCGCATGTTACGGGTACGGAACACATCACGGACGAGGCCCGGTCCCTTGTGCATATGGAAGGTACTGCCCTCCGCCGTGGAAATACCCGCTGCATCCTGGCCGCGGTGCTGGAGCACCATCAAGCCATCATACAGAAGCTGGTTAACCGGAGTGGTGGCTACAACGCCAATAATCCCGCACATGGTTCGTCTCGATTACTTGATAAGAAGAAGTTGGGGCGCCAGTACCGGCGCCATCTGGCTGATCGAATCGGCATAAGCAATATGCTTGGCCAGATCATCGGGCAACCAGGGTTTGATATAGGTCACGCCCTGCTCGGCCAGCGGTGCCAGCCGTGCCTGACGCCACCAGGGCTCTTCAGGCATTTTGGTCATGCCGCCAATGGCGACCAGCAGGAGAATCAGTAACACACCACGGATGGCACCAAAGACCATACCGAGGGTACGATCAAAGAAACCGAGACCGATGGCATGCAGCGTTTTGCGTGCCAGCACACGGAAGATGGATACCGCCAGAATTGTCGCCACAAACACCAAGACCCAGCCACCGGCAATCTGCCAGAAACTGACAGTCAGGTACGGTGCCAGCAGCTGCACCCCCACCTGTTCACCCCACTCGCGGGCCACCAGAAACGCCACAATCCACGAACCCAGCGACATGACTTCGCTGACCATACCGCGCCAGGCACCGAGCAGTACCGAAGCAGCCAGGATGGCAATGATGGCGTAGTCAAAACCAGTCATAGGTGTGGCGCAGCGAGATCAGACGTTATCAGGCCAGCCTGCTTGGTCATTATTTCTTGACGACGAGGCCGTTCAAACCGGCCTTGGACAGTTTGGCAAACGCTTTGTCGGCGGCATCCTTGCTGGCAAACGGGCCCGCCTTGACACGGGTTTTGCCGGCCAGGTTGCCCGAGGCTTCTTCTGTCCAGCTGGCGATACCCTGGGCCTTCAGCTTGGCGCGTACCTGCTTGACGTTATCCGCATCGGCAAACACGCCCACCTGAATATAGTACTGACCGGCCTGCACAGGCTCTTTGGCATCCTTACTGTCTTTTTTGGCCTCGGATGGCTTCTCAGCGGATTTTTTATCCGCAGGCTTTTCAACCGGCTTGTCGGCTGCTTTCTTTTCCGGGACTTTTTCAACCGGCTTCTTCTCAAGCGGCTTTTCAGCAGGCTTCACGGGCTCCGGCTTTGTCTCAGGCGTCTTGGCGGCTTCTAGCGCTTTCGTCTCGTTCGCAGCCACGACCACCGGCGCTGTTGGCGAACTATTAGCAGCAGGTACGGATGCGCTTGCAGAAACGGCATCAGGCTTGGCATCGGCCGGTACGTCCTTGATCACCACGGGTGCTACCGGGCCAGATGACGCGCTGGGTGCCGGCGGAATCGCCTCGGGCGGTGGCACCACCGCTGCCGCAGCTGCAGCGCGTTTTTCATCTTCCGTCACGATACGGAAGTCATTAAGTTGTGGCGGTGGCGCGGCGTCCATCACCAACGGGAGGACGGCCGCTACAACCACTACAAAGAACACAGCCCCCAGTAAACGGCGACGGGCGCGTTTCTTGAGGTCCTGCTGAATGTCTGATTCCGGAGTGTCTGGCTTCATGCCGTTCTGCCCAAATCCCGTAGGATGTCAGCAACTGTTAGGAAAGATCCGAAGACTACGATTCTATCACTCTCAGTCGCATTTTTTCGTGCCGCAGCATAGGCCACCTGCGGATTTTCATAGGATTCGATCTGCTCACCCTTAACGCCTAGGGTCAGCAGGATCGCTCGTATCTCATCAGTTGATGCTGATCGCGGGTTATCCAGTGGTGTCAGGTACCAGCGTGTGATGCCCTTGACCAGGGGTGCCAGGACACCGGCCATATCCTTATCAGCCATCAGTCCCACCACACCATGCTGTGTATGAGCAAAGGCGAGCTGACCCAGATTGAGCGCCAGCACTTTGGCTGCCTCAGGGTTATGCGCTACATCCAACACCAGATCCGGTGGACCGGGAATGACCTGGAAACGACCGGCCAGCTCGGTTTCCAGCAAACCCCGCCGAATGGCACCCATGGCGATTGGCAGACGGTTTTGCAAACATTCAATAGCCGTCATGGCCGCCGCCGCGTTGCGTAGCTGAATCCAGCCCCGTAAACCCGGATACGCCAGACCACCACGACGCTGCACGCTTTCCAGCGATGCACCAGGGTGGCGCAACCAGTAACGCCACTGGATGCTCGGCTTACCCTCTTCACCAGGCAACGGTTCGAAACCGAAAGCTTCGCCAATTAGATACACCTGCGCCTGGCGGGCCGCCAGCGCTTTCAACGCTGGTACGGGCAGATCCGGTTCGGCAATCACCACCGGCTTGCCACGACGGGCAATACCGATTTTTTCCAGCGCAATCGCCTCACGGGTATCACCGAGATAATCCTGATGATCCAGCGCCACGCCGGTCACAATCGAGACATCCGGCTCATAAATGTTCACAGCGTCCAGACGGCCACCGAGTCCAACTTCCAGTACCAGCGCATCCAATCCCGCCGCCAGAAACACCTGCATGGCGGCCAGCGTCGTGAACTCGAAATAGGTCAGCGCCATATCCACCGCGATGCGCGCAGCTTCCACCGTCTCGAAAGCGCTGATCAGCGGTGCATCATCCACCGGCTCGCCGTTCAGGCGAATACGTTCGTTAAAGCGGACCAGGTGCGGGCTCGTGTAGGAACCTACCTTGTAGCCGGCACGATCCAGAATATTCGACAGATAGGCAACCACCGAGCCCTTGCCATTGGTACCGGCCACCATGAACACCGACGTACCGGCTGCACTCAATGCAGTCTGCTGCCCTAGCTGTTCACTCACGGCACGGACACGATCCAGACCGAGCTCAATACCGGCAATACCCCGTGGATGCATAGCCTCGATGTGGGCCAGCCACTGCTCCAGTGTGTGCTTCATCAGGAGCTGACAGGTTCCTTGCGCAGCAAGCGCAGCAGCGACGACAGTTCATCACGCATGGCTTTACGATCAACAATCATGTCGATGGCGCCCTTTTCAAGCAGAAACTCGGCACGCTGGAAACCTTCCGGCAACTTTTCACGCACCGTCTGTTCAATCACGCGCGGACCGGCGAAACCTACCAGGGCATTCGGCTCGGCAATCACCACATCACCCACAAAGGCAAACGATGCCGACACCCCACCCATAGTCGGATCAGTCAGCACCGTGATGAACGGCAGGCCGTGACGTGCCAGTTCGGAAATCGCCGCCGTGGTCTTGGCCATCTGCATCAGCGAGAACAGGCCTTCCTGCATCCGGGCACCACCCGAAGCGGTGATACAGACAAAACCGCACTTGGCTTCAATGGCTGCACGAACGCCGCGCACGAAACGCTCGCCAAGCACCGAGCCCATGGATCCGCCCATGAATTCGAATTCGAAACAGGCCACCACCGCCGGCTCAGCCTGAATGCTCCCATGCATCACAACCAGCGAGTCGGTTTCACTCGTCTGCTTCTGGGCCTCTTCCACACGCACCGGGTACGGACGGCTATCGACAAACTTGAGCGCATCGGTCGGTCGGACATCCGCGCCAATCTCAACGCGACCATGTGCGTCCATCAGCATCTCCAGACGCGCCCGCGCCTTCACACGATTGTGATGGTTACACTTCGGGCAGACCTGCATGTTGGCATCCAGATCTGCGGTATAGAGCACGGTTTCGCAGTTCGGGCACTTGCACCACAAACCCTCGGGTAAGGCATTCTTGCGCTGACCATCGGCGCGCTTGATTTTCGGGGGTAGCAGTTTGTTGACCCAGTTCATCGTGTGCTCCTATCGTTCAATTCTTCAGTGCTTCAATCAATGGGCGCTGGCTTTATCGACACCAGCCCGGATGTCTTTCATCACGGCCAGCAGCGCGGCTTTGGCATCGCTTTGCGGCACATCCGTCATGGCATCGATCAGGCGGCTACCCACCACCACGGCATCGGCCATACCGGCCAGACGCTCGGCCGTGCTGGCATCACGAATCCCGAAGCCAACGCCCACCGGCAAACCGGTACGCTGACGGATCTGCGGAATCCGCTGCGACACTTCGTGCAGATCCAGGTGCCCGGCACCCGTCACGCCCTTCAGCGAGACATAGTACAGATAACCACTGGCGACCTTGGCCACAGCGGCAATACGTTCTTCGGTCGAGGTCGGCGCCAGCAGGTAGATCGGATCCATATCCTCGGCGCGCAGCAGACGGGCAAACTCGTCTGACTCTTCGGGCGGATAATCCACCACCAGCACACCATCCACACCGGCAGCCTTAGCGGCCACCACAAAGGCCGCCCGCCCCTGGCATTCGATAGGATTGGCATAACCCATCAGCACCACCGGTGTTTCCTGATTCGTCTTGCGGAACTCGGCCACCATGACCAGGGTCTGGTGCAGCCCCACACCGTTGGCAATGGCCCGTTCAGCAGCACGCTGAATCACCGGACCATCGGCCATCGGATCGGAAAACGGCACACCCAATTCAATGATATCAGCACCACCGTCAACCAGCGTATGCATCAGGTCAACCGTCAATCCAGCCGAGGGATCACCGGCCATAATGTAGGGGATCAGCCCCTTTTTGCCCTGACCAGCCAGCGCAGTCAATGTCGTGGTGATGCGGCCCATTATTTAGCCTCCACGTTGCTGTCGTTAACGCGCATGCCGGCTTTGGCAAAGGCGGTACGGCAGCTCTGGCGGCAATAGAATTCCATGCCACTGGCCTCTGAAACAATGTGCAGATCCTTGTCGCCGCGACCTGACAGGTTAACCAGAAGGATCTGATCTTTCGCAAGCGTTGGTGCCAGCTTGGCGGCATAGGCCAGTGCATGACTCGATTCCAACGCCGGAATAATGCCTTCGATACGACACAGATCGTGGAAGGCTTTGAGGGCTTCCTGATCGGTCGCCCCGACATATTCGGCACGGCCGATATCTTTCAGCCAGGCGTGCTCCGGGCCCACACCGGGGTAGTCCAGACCAGCTGAGACCGAATGGGTTTCAATAATCTGGCCGTTGTCATCCTGCAGCAGGTAGGTCCGGTTACCGTGCAGCACACCGGGCTTACCCAGTTGCAGCGAAGCGGCATGACGCGGGGTATCCAGGCCATCGCCAGCGGCTTCGACACCGATCAGGCGCACCTGCTCGTGCGGAATGTAGTCATAGAAGATGCCCATGGCGTTTGAACCACCGCCCACACAAGCAATCACGGCATCCGGCTGTCGACCGGCCATCTCCGGCATCTGTTTGACGCACTCTTTACCGACCACCGAATTGAAATCACGCACCATCTGTGGATACGGGTGCGGCCCAGCAACGGTACCGATGATGTAGAAGGTATCTTCTACATTCGTCACCCAGTCACGCATGGCTTCATTCAATGCATCCTTGAGGGTCCGCGAACCACTTTCCACCGGCACGACTTCGGCACCCAGGAGCTTCATACGGTAGACGTTGGCCGACTGCCGGCCCACGTCTTCGGCCCCCATATACACCACGCACGTCATGCCAAAGCGGGCGGCCACCGTCGCCGATGCCACACCATGCTGACCGGCGCCGGTTTCAGCGATCACCCGCTGCTTACCCATGCGCTTGGCGAGCAATGCCTGGCCGATCGTGTTGTTAATCTTGTGCGCACCAGTGTGGTTAAGGTCTTCCCGTTTCAGATAGATCTGCGCACCACCGAGTAATTCGCTCCAGCGTTTGGCGTGATAAATCGGGCTAGGACGTCCCACGAAATGCTTGAGCTCATTCTGGAACTCGGCAATAAATTCGGGGTCACGGCTGTAATGCGCATACGCATGCTTCAGCTGTTCCAGCGCTGCAACCAGCGTCTCGGAGACGAACGAGCCGCCATAAGGACCAAAATGACCACGCGCATCAGGAAAATCGTAGGGTTTCATCATCCGTCTTTCACACCACTAGGAGCTTGCTCCCGTCAGGCACCGCGTACAGCGCTGACAAAAGCACGAATTTTGTCGGCATCCTTGATGCCTTTGGCGACTTCGACCCCGGAAGACACATCCACCGCCACCGGCTGCACCTGGGTAATGGCCGCAGCCACATTCTCCGGGTTCAGACCACCGGACAGAATCACCGGCAAGGGGCAGGAAGACGGCACCAGCGCCCAGTCAAACGACTCACCGCTCCCGCCGTAAGCCGGGGTCCAGGTGTCGAGCAACAGCGCGCGCGCCGAGGGAAATTGCGAAGCGAATTCTAACAGATCCACCCCCGGCCGGACCCGTGCCGCCCGCAGATAAGGCAGACCGAAGCCCTCACACTGCGCCACCGTTTCATCCCCGTGAAATTGCAGTAGATTGAGGGGCACGTCTTCGATCACACGATGAACTTCGGCCCGGGAGGCATTGACAAACAGCCCCACCACCGTGACAAAGGGCGGAATGTGGCGACACAGGTCTTTGGCCTGGGAAATCGTCACATGACGCGGACTGTCGGCATAGAAAACCAGGCCAATCGCATCCACGCCTGCCGCCACGGCAGCCTGCACGTCTTCCGTGCGGGTCAGGCCACAGACTTTGATACGGCAGACAGTATTTTGTGCAATAGGGCTCATCAGGCTATCCGTCAAAATTCAGCAATTGAACATCTGCAGGGGGTCGCCCTGCCCACCATCGGCCGTTGCCGCTGGCAAATGCCACATAGCATCATAATCGACCCCGGTCAGATACAGACCATCCGGCATAAAGGTTGGCGGCGCCAGTGTCCGGTTACGCTGCGCCAGCCAGTCGGCCATTGCCATCACAGGCGCACCACCCTTACCGATCTGCACCAGCGCGCCCACCAGGTTACGGATCATATGCTGCAAAAAAGCGTTGGCCGCGAAATCAAACACCAGCCAATCCCCCTGTCGGACCACGTGGGCACGGGTCAGCGTCCGCACCGGGCTATTGGCCTGACATTCAGCCGCCCGGAAGGCGCTGAAATCATGCGTGCCGAGAATCGATGCTGCAGCCTCGGCCATCAGACCGGCATCCAGTGGTCGGTGGTACCAACCGACGCGACCAGCAAACACCGCCGGTCGTTCCGGTCGATTGAGCAGGAGATAGCGATAGCGACGACCAGTGGCACTGAAGCGTGCATGAAACGCATCCGGTACCGGTTGCGCCCAGCGCACCGCGCAGGAATCCGGCAACAAGGCATTGACACCACGGACCCAGGCCGTTTCCGGCCGTAGCACCGGGGCGTCAAAGTGAATCACCTGACCTGTGGCATGCACACCCGCATCAGTACGACCGGCACAGACAATCTGCACCGTATGCGCGGCAATCTGCGACATAGCCGTCTCTAAAGCCGCCTGCACCGTGGCCAGCATAGCCCCCGCCGGCCGACCCAGCACCGCCTGTGCCGAAGGCGGCTGACGCTGCCAGCCATGAAAGGCCGCCCCGTCATACTCGACCCCCAGAGCCCATCGTTGAACGCGCTCTTGAGTCATCCTTGCGCTCCGAGCAACAGACACAAGGCCGCACCCGTGAAAGCGATGACAGCAAAGGCGCAATCACGCGCCGTGAGCACGGCACCATCCAGCGTAATTTGATGAGGCACGCCTTCGAGCGCTGCCCCGTCGTGCGGCCTACCATCCCCGGCGCGCGCCAGCGCCAGAATATCGTGCAGGTTGCGCGGCTTTGGCGCGGCTTCGAGGTAATGAAAGACCAACAGCAAGCGGGCCACGGCCCGCTCGGGCCAATCCCTCTTCCCCGCCAGCGGCTGAAGCAAGGCCAGCGAACCCGCAGCCAGCGCCTCATCGTCCGTCGTCTCCAATAACCAGGTCACGACTGCCAGCATGCCTAGCAGTCGCAGCAGCTGCGTCAGCGCCAATACCACGCCCTCGGCCGTCGGGTACAAGCCCCAGGCGGGGAAAAGTGCAGCCCCAGGTGTCATCAACAGGGTCACCGCAAAAAGCACCAGTATCAGCAAACGCACCCGCCGCAACAACTTCAGGAAACGGGCGCGGTGCGCCGCCAGCATCCAGAGACTCAACAAGACAGCCAGCACCAAGCCCGGCGTTGACTGCAACACCACCGCCATCGCTAGCACCGCGATCAGTTTCATCGCCGGCGAGAGTGAAGCGTGGTGCAGTGTCATCAGGGACATCAATCTATCGATCGCGGGGTTTGTCTTGAGTGGGTGCCGACAGATCCAGATTGATTGACCCCCAATCGACCTTGGGCTGCGCACCGGCACGCGGCCGGTCATCGTGGTCGGATTTGGGGTCCTTGCCGTGGCGGGCGCTCTCACCGGTACGGCCGAGCGAAACCCCCAGCTGCAATCCGAGCAGCAGCAGCGTCAGACAGATGACGACCCAGACCCAATCAGGAATATTCATAAATACCAGAAATTAACAAAGACAACGCCCCGCAGAAGCGAGGCGTATGCATCACTACGGAAGCATGGTTTAACCAGTAACCAAGATTCTCAACATGCGGCGCAGTGGTTCTGCGGCGCCCCACAGAAGCTGATCGCCACAGGTGAAGGCGGCCAGATAATCCGGACCCATGGCCATCTTGTGCAGACGGCCCACCGGTACGGTCAGCGTACCGGTCACGGCAGCCGGGGTCAGTTCACGCTCGCTGATCTCGCGATCATTCGGCACCACTTTCACCCAATCATTGGCCTTGGCCAGGATGTCGTTCACTTCATCCAGCGGTACATCCTTCTTCAGCTTGATGGTCAGCGCTTGCGAGTGACAGCGCATGGCGCCGATACGAACACACAGGCCATCGATGGGGATCGAGCCCGCCGAACGGAATGCCGGGTTACCGAGGATCTTGTTGCACTCGGCGCCGCCCTTCCATTCTTCTTTCGACTGGCCATGCTCCACCGGGACATCGATCCAAGGAATCAACGAACCGGCCAGCGGGGTGTTACGGAAGTTCTTTTTCGGGAACGCATCCGAACGAATCGTTTCGGCAACCTTGCGGTCGATCTCGAGAATGGCCGACTTCGGATCAGCCAGCAGATCGGCCACCGACTCATGGATCGCGCCCATCTGCGCAATCAATTCACGCATGTTCTGCGCACCGGCACCCGAGGCCGCCTGGTAAGTCATCGACGAGACCCAGTCAATGAGCTTGTGCTCGAACAGACCACCCAGACCCATCAGCATCAGCGAGACGGTACAGTTGCCGCCGATCCAGTTTTTACCACCCTTGCCCAGCGAGGCATCGATCACATCACGATTTACCGGGTCGAGCACGATCACGGCATCATCAGCCATACGCAATGCCGAAGCAGCATCAATCCAGTGACCGTTCCAGCCGGCAGCGCGTAGCTTCGGATACACCTCTTTGGTGTAGTCGCCACCCTGACACGTCAGGATAATGTCCATCTTCTTGAGCGCTTCGATGTTGCTGGCGTCTTGTAGCTTTTCACCCGAGCTCACACCACCAAACGCCGGCGCATCACCGCCTGCATTCGACGTCGAGAAATACACTGGCTCAATGTGGGCGAAGTCCTTTTCTTCCTGCATGCGCTGCATGAGGACCGAACCCACCATACCGCGCCAACCGACCAGACCAACGACAGGCTTTGCCATGACTCTTATCTCCGTGTGAACTGCTATTTATTGATATAACTTCAATTACAGTGCTGCCAGAACAGCATCGCCCATCTCGCGGGTACCGACTTTGCGGGTGCCCTCTTCATAAATGTCGGCCGTACGATAACCCTGTGCCAACACCGTACGCACCGCATTCTCGATACGCACCGCTTCGGCTTCTAAACCGAAAGTGTAGCGCAGGAGCATGGCGGCGGACAGAATCGTGGCCAACGGGTTGGCCACACCCTTACCGGCGATATCCGGGGCGGAACCATGCGATGGCTCGTACAGACCCTTGTTGTTCTCATCCAGCGAGGCCGACGGCAGCATGCCGATCGAACCCGTGAGCATTGAGGCTTCATCCGACAGGATATCGCCGAACATATTGCCGGTGACCATCACATCGAACTGCTTCGGCGCACGAACAAGCTGCATGGCGGCGTTATCGACCAGCATGTGCGATAGCTGAACGTCCGGATACTCCTTGGCGATCTCTTCGAAGATATCACGCCAGAACTGGGTACATTCCAGCACATTCATCTTATCGACTGAGCACAGTTTTTTGCCGCGCTTCTGAGCGGCCTGGAAAGCCACATGGGCGATACGACGGATTTCGCTCTCGGCGTAGACCATGGTGTTGAAGCCGACCTTCTGGCGGCCCCACTCCGTATCGCGTTCTTCAACGCCACGTGGCTGACCGAAGTAGATGTCACCGGTGAGTTCGCGCACGATCAGGATATCCAGACCCGATACGACTTCAGGCTTGAGCGACGAGGCATTAGCTAGTTCGGGATACAGAATCGCCGGACGCAGGTTGGCAAACAGGTTCAGGTGCTTGCGAATGCCGAGGAGACCACGCTCCGGGCGTTGTTCACGCGGCAACGTATCCCACTGCGGGCCACCCACTGCACCCAACAGCACAGCGTCGGCCGCTTCGGCCTTAGACCGGGTTTCGGCCGGATACGGTTCACCGGTGGCATCAACGGCACAGCCGCCGAGCAGACCGGTGCTGATTTCCAAACCAAGGCCATCCTTATTCAGTGCTTCAAGCACACGCACCGCTTCGGCAGTGATTTCAGGGCCAATGCCGTCACCCGGCAGTACGAGAATCTTGCGAGACATCAGAAATACTCCAGAGAATTATTTAGCAAACAACCAGGGCTGTTCGTTACGGCGATGATCTTCATAGGCGTGAATCGCATCAGCATGACGTAGGGTCAGGCCAATATCATCCCAACCGTTGATCAGACATTCCTTGCGGAAAGCATCCACGTCAAAAGGAATCGCATCCCCCGATGGTGTTCGCACCACCTGATTCGGCAGATCTACCACCAGGCGGTAACCTGGCGTTGCCAGCGTTTCGGCAAAGAGGCGATCGACCACTTGCGTTGGCAATACGATCGGCAGAATGCCGTTTTTGAAACAGTTGTTGAAGAAAATGTCGGCAAAAGATTCGGCAATGATGGCGCGGAAGCCATAGTCGAGCAGCGCCCATGGCGCATGTTCACGTGAGCTGCCGCAACCGAAGTTCTGGCGGGTGAGCAGCACCGAGGCGCCCTTGAACTGCGGCTGGTTCAGCGAGAACTGCGGATTCAATGGGCGGTTGGTGCAATCCTGGCCTGGCTGCCCCACATCCATGTAACGCCATTCGTCAAATGCGAACGGACCAAAACCCGAACGGTTAATCGACTTCAGAAACTGCTTCGGGATGATGGCATCGGTATCGACATTGGCGCGATCCAGCGGCGCCACCAGGCCATCCAGCACAACAAACTTATCCATTACAGCACCTCCCGCACATCAACAAAGCGGCCGGCAATTGCCGCAGCGGCGGCCATGATCGGGCTCACCAGATGGGTACGACCCATCGGACCCTGACGGCCTTCAAAGTTACGATTCGAGGTCGAGGCACAACGCTCACCCGGTGACATACGATCGGCGTTCATACCCAGACACATCGAACAACCCGGCTCACGCCATTCAAAGCCTGCGGCCTTGAAAATCTTGTCCAGACCCTCTTCTTCGGCCTGACGCTTAACGAGACCCGAACCCGGCACCACCAGCGCCAGTTTCACAGTCGCGGCGACCGAACGGCCGCGCACAATGGCAGCCGCCTGACGCAAATCTTCGATACGTGAGTTGGTGCAAGAACCGATAAAAATCTTGTCGACGGGCACACCGGCAATCGGTGTGTTCGGATTCAGGCCCATATAGGCCAGCGCGCGTTCCATCCCTTCGCGCTTCACCGGATCCTGCTCCTTCGCCGGATCAGGAATCATCTCGTTGATGCCGATCACCATTTCCGGTGAGGTACCCCAGGTCACTTGCGGCTGAATCGCGCGTGCATCAAGCTCAACCACCTTGTCGAACTTGGCACCCTCATCGGTGTGCAGCGTGCGCCAGTAAGCCACGGCCTTATCCCAATCGCTGCCCTTTGGCGCGAAATTACGGCCTTGTACGTAATTGATGGTCGTATCATCCACCGCCACCATACCGGCACGTGCGCCCGCTTCAATGGCCATATTGCAAACGGTCATACGACCTTCCATCGACAAACCACGAATGGCGCTGCCAGCAAATTCGATGGCGTAGCCCGTACCACCGGCGGTGCCGATCTTGCCGATGATGGCCAGCACGATGTCCTTGGCGCCGACACCCTTACCAACCGGGCCATCAACGCGAATCAGCATCGACTTGGATTTTTTGGAAACCAGTGTCTGCGTGGCCAGCACGTGCTCGACTTCGGAGGTGCCGATACCAAAAGCGAGTGCAGCAAACGCACCATGCGTTGATGTATGCGAATCACCGCAAACGACGGTCATACCCGGTAGTGTGGCGCCCTGCTCCGGACCAACCACGTGCACGATGCCCTGACGCACATCTTTGAAGGGGAAATAAGCCAACGCGCCGTTTGCGCGAATGTTGGCATCGAGGGTATCGACCTGCAGGCGGGAGATTTCGTCATCAATACAGGCTGTGCCTTCGGCCTTTTCCCAGCCATCGGTCGGTGTATTGTGGTCTGCCGTGGCAACCACAGACTCAATCCGCCATGCCTTGCGATCCGCCAGGCGCAAACCTTCAAAGGCCTGCGGGCTGGTCACTTCGTGCACCAGATGACGGTCGATATAGATCAGCGCTGTGCCGTCTTCTTCCTGACGGACAACGTGGTTTTCCCACAATTTATCGTAAAGTGTTTTTGCCATGGCGAATTCCGTAGATGCAATGCCGTGCCAAGCACGGCCCAGAGCCGGAAATTATCGCACAAGGGGCGCGCTGTTTGGGGTTTCAGCCGCTACAGACATGCCCTTAGCAATACAGAACCAGCCGGCCAGTGCAAAAAATGCACCCAATGTGAACGCCCAACCCGCACCGAGCGGATCCCAGACCAGGCCACTGACAAGACCACCGAACAAACCGCCACCCCCGAAAGACAGGCTCGAATACAGCGCCTGCCCCCTGGCATGGATATGTTTTGGGAACCAGTCATTCACTGCCGCAATCGATGCCGCATGATGCACCCCGAAGGTCACGCCATGCATCGTCTGGGCAATCAGCAACAGAATCAGCGATTCGCCGCCCCACCCGATCATCAGAAAACGTACGACTGCAACTGCATAGGTCACCAGCAACAAGAGCCGCAAGCTATAGCGCTTCATCAAGGGTGCCATCACCATAAACAGGCCAATCTCGACGAGCACCCCGAGCGACCAGAGCAAACCGATCATGCCCTTGCTATACCCCAGTGCATCCAGGTGGATGGAATAAAACACGTAATACACGCCGTGCGCCGAGGACATCAGAAAACAGGCAAGCAAGAGCATCCAGACACGACGCTCACGCATGACCGAACCCAGTGACGCCAGCGCCTCATCTGCTGCCTCGGCGGCGCCGGTTCGGGGAAGGTGCAACCCCTCCGGTACTTTAAATGCCATGACCAGAATGCCAATGAGCACCACAAAGACCATCATCGGCACATCGGAGATGGGCAGATCATCGAGCAAGGCACCGCCCAGCAGAACGGCCACAATAAACCCCACCGAACCCCAGACGCGGATCTGGCTATAGCGCTGCGGCTGGTCTTTGAGGTGCACAAAGGTCAGGCTTTCCACCAGTGGCAGCGAAGCGCTCCAGAAGAAGGCCATCAGCGTCATGGGGATGAACAGATGAATAAAATCATCCGTCAGGAAGAAACCCGTGAACCCCACACAGGCACACAGGGCAGATAGCCGGATGATGTCGACCCGACGCCCCCGCTTATCGGCCAGCCAGCCCCAGAACGTGGGCGCCAGCAGGCGCATCAACTGCATCTGCGACATCAGCAAGGCAATATCCGCCGCACTGAGACTCAAGCCCTGCAGATAGAGTGTGAAATACGGCGAAAAAACGCCGATAAACGCGAAGTAGAAAAAGTAATAGAGCGAGAGCCGCCAATACGGGAGCGGCACGCCAGTCATCAGAGAACGGAACCTAAAGAACGTTCAATGGCTCAGGCACGCGGTGCCGAAGCCGGTACCGCATTTGGCACCGCTGGTAAACCCGAATCCACATCGCCACATTGGGCACGATGCCGCAAGGCGTGATCCATCAACACAATCGCCATCATGGATTCGGCAATCGGTGTGGCACGAATCGCCACACATGGATCGTGACGGCCGAAAGTTTCAACCAGCACTTCCTCGTTACGGACGTTGATACTCCGACGCGGCGTGCGAATGCTCGAGGTTGGTTTAATCGCGACGCGCGCCACGACATCTTGCCCCGTTGTAATACCCCCCAGCACACCACCGGCGTTATTGCTCAAGAAACCCTGCGGCGTAATTTCATCGCCATGTTCGGTACCACGCTGAACTATCGAATCAAACCCGGCACCGATTTCTACACCCTTAACGGCATTGATGCTCATAAGCGCATGCGCCAGGTCCGCGTCAAATCGGTCGTAAACAGGCTCACCCCAACCGGCGGGTACACCGCGGGCAACGACCGTAATGCCGCCACCTACCGAATCGCCGTCTTTACGCAAGGCATCCATATAAGCTTCAAGCTCGGGAACAATCTCATTGTTCGGCGCAAAGAACGGGTTCTGGTCGATCTGATCTGCCGCAACAAAGGGAATCTCAATCGGGCCGAGTTGATCCATCCAGCCCTGGATCGTAATGCCATAACGCTCGAACAACCATTTGCGGGCAACAGCCCCGGCGGCAACACGCACGGCAGTTTCACGGGCCGATGAACGACCGCCGCCGCGGTAGTCGCGAATGCCGTATTTTTGCCAATAGGTGTAATCGGCATGCCCAGGGCGGAACTGCTCCGAGATGTTGCCGTAGTCCTTGCTCCGCTGATCGGTATTGCGAATCAGCAAACCAATCGGCGCGCCGGTGGTTTTACCCTCGAATACACCCGACAGAATTTCTACCGAATCGGGTTCTCGACGCTGCGTGACATGACGTGACGTACCCGGTTTACGGCGATCCAGTTCTGCCTGAATATCGGCTTCGGTAATCGCCAAGCCCGGGGGGCAACCATCAACCACGCAGCCAATCGCTGGACCGTGGGATTCGCCAAACGAGGTGACTGTAAACAGGGTACCGATCGTATTTCCGGACATAGAATTTAGCGCTTGAGTGAACGAACAACCAACAAAAAAACAGACGAAATATGGGCTAGATTCTAGCACGCGGGGCCCGGCTTCCCTGTCCAGCATGGGCTCAGCCATGTTGCCATGCAACAAACATATTAACGACGCACCTGCCGGGCGTGTCTGGCTGAAAAATCCGCCCACCACCGTTGTTCCAACGTGAAAAAAAATTTTCAGGCAGACAAATCAAGGGCTTCCAAGGGCTGCCCGGCGCAAGTCCTTGATGCAGCAGAGTTTGGCTGCAAACACTATATATAGAGAAAAGTTTGTAGTTGGACACTAGATGTAGTAAATTTCAGTCATACGAATTTTCTCTGTATTGCCCGCCAACCATTTCATCAGGGACAACATAATGACAACCGAGACAAACGCCCCGCAGACCGCCGCCAGCGCACGTGCCACCCTGCCCCCTCAGGAAATCTGTACTGAGGTTCTGGTAGAAAAGTACGCCAAAGGTAACGAACAATCGATCGCTGAAGTCCGTGCCCGCGTAGCCCGCGCCCTGGCCAAGGTCGAAGATGAAAAGCACCGTGCCAAGTGGGAAGGTAAATTTCTCTGGGCGCAAGAGCATGGCTTCGTCCCAGCCGGCCGTATCAACTCGGCGGCCGGGACCGACCTGCAGGCCACACTGATCAACTGCTTTGTGCAGCCGGTCGGTGATTCGGTCGTTGAAACCGTGAATGGTCGCCCGGGCATCTACACCGCCCTGGCCGAAGCTGCCGAAACCATGCGTCGCGGTGGTGGTGTGGGTTACGACTTCTCGTCGATCCGCCCACAAGGCGCCCGCGTTAAAGGCACCCACTCCCGCGCTTCGGGCCCTGTCTCGTACATGCGTGTGTTCGACCGCTCGTGCGAAACCGTGGAGTCGGCTGGCGCACGCCGTGGTGCCCAGATGGGGGTCATGCGTTGCGATCACCCGGATATCGAACTGTTCATCCACGCCAAAGACAAAGGCGACCTGACCAACTTCAACATCTCGATCGGCGTTACTGACCCATTCATGAAGGCCGTGGAAGGCGATGACTTCGTGGAACTCGTGCATGTGGCCGAGCCAAACGAAGAAATCATTGCTGATGGCGCCTACAAGCGTGAAGACGGCCTTTGGGTCTATCGCAAGGTACGCGCCCGTGATCTGTGGGATCAGGTCATGCAGTCCACCTACGATCATGCCGAGCCGGGCATCCTGTTCCTGGATCGCATGAACAAGGACAACAACCTCAACTACTGCGAGCTGATCGAAGCCACCAATCCGTGTGCCGAACAACCGCTGCCGCCATACGGCTGCTGCTGTCTGGGTTCGATCGACCTCACCCACTTCGTGATTGATCCCTTTGGCGAGAAGGCTGAGTTCGATTTCGCCGCCTTCGGTGAAGTGGTCAAGATTTCGACCCGTATGCTGGACAACGTGCTCGACGCCACCCACTGGCCGCTGCCGAATCAGCACCAGGAAGCCATGAACAAACGCCGCGTCGGTCTGGGCTTCACCGGTCTGGGTGATGCCCTGTACATGCTTAAGCTGCGTTATGACTCGCAAGAAGCATTGGCCATGGCTTCGAAGATTTCCGAGTTCATGCGCGACACCGCCTATCTGACTTCGGTTGATCTGGCCAAAGAGCGCGGCGCTTTCCCGCTGTTTAACGCCGAGCTGTACCTGTCGGGCGGCAACTTTGCCTCGCGACTGTCGAGCGAGGTGAAAGCCGAGATTCGTAAACACGGTCTGCGTAACTCGCACCTGCTGTCAATTGCACCGACCGGCACCATCTCGCTGGCCTTTGCCGATAACGCATCGAACGGTATCGAACCAGCCTTCTCGTGGACCTACACCCGCAAGAAGCGCATGGCCGACGGCACCATTAAAGAATACGCCGTTGAAGATCACGCCTGGCGTCTGTACCGCCATCTGGGCGGCGACGTCAATAACCTGCCGGATTACTTTGTGACGGCGCTGGAACTGTCAGCCAAGGCGCACAAGGATATGGTGGCTGCCGTAGCCCCGTACATCGATACCTCGATCTCGAAGACGGTGAACGTCCCGGCCGACTACCCGTACGAAGACTTCCAGGATCTGTACATGCAAGCCTGGAAGGCTGGTCTGAAGGGTCTGGCCACCTATCGTCCGAACAGCGTGCTGGGTTCGGTCCTGTCGGTCGATACGCCGAAGCAGGAAGAAGCGCAGAAGCAGCCACAGGACTTTGTGACCAACGACGCCAACCGTCGTCTGCACATCAAGGATCTGCCAGCACCCGTACTCTCCTCGCTGCGCTGGCCGAACCGCCCGAACCTGCCTGAAGGCAACCTGGCCTGGACCTACATGATTGACGGCCCGTTCGGCAAATTCGCGCTGTTTGTCGGTCACGTTGAGCAGGAGGCCAAAAACTGGCCATTCGAAGTGTGGGTCAATGGCCCGGATCAACCGCGCGGCCTGGGTGCCGTGGCCAAAACCCTGTCGATGGACATGCGCGCCAACGACCCGGCCTGGCTGAAGCTGAAGCTCGACTCGTTGTCGAACACCCCGTCGGCCGGCGAATCCTTTGACATGGCCTTCCCGCCCAACGGTGAGCGTCAGCTGATGTCCTCCTCGGTGTCGGCCTTCGCTCAACTGGTGCGTTACCGCGTCGAGCAACTCGGCTGGTTCAAGCAGGATCTACCGACTCCGGTGTACGACGCCCTGATGAGCGCCAAAGAACCGAAAACCGGCACCGACGGCACGTTGTCTTGGACCGTCGACATCTTCAACCCGAATACCGGTGAAGACTTCGTACTGGGCCTGAAGGAAATCACCCTGCCGGACGGCGTCAGCCGACCCTACTCGATGTGGCTGTCAGGTAACTACCCACGCGCCCTGGATGGTTTGTCAAAACTGCTATCGACCGACATGCGCGTCATTGACCCTGCCTGGATCGGCATGAAGCTGCGCAAGCTGCTCGATTACCCGGAACCCCTGGGCGACATGCTGGCCTTCGTACCGGGTTCGCGTAAGCAACAGACCTACCCGTCGACCATTGCCTACCTGGCCCACCTGATCCTGCATCGCTACGCCATGCTGGGCATTCTCGATGAGAATGGCTTCCCGCTGAAGCAGATGGGTATTCTGCAAGCGCCAACGGAAGATGGTGCCGTGAAGCCAGTACAAGGCAAACTGTGTGGCGAATGCGGCAACACCACCATGATCCGCAAGGATGGTTGCGACTTCTGCACCGCCTGTGGTGCCGTGGGTACCTGCGGCTAAGCAACCTGCTTAAGCAGTCATAAAAAGCCCCGGCGGTTAAAAACTCCGGGGCTTTTTTATATTTTACCCCGAAGTAGATGCATAGCTTCGATTGATATAATCGACAGTTATACAATCGTCTAAGCCAAACCATGAGCAGTTCTGAAGCAACCACCAAAAAATCCCTGCAGGCACTCAGTCTCGCCGCCTTGGGTATTGTGTTCGGTGATATCGGCACCAGCCCGCTCTACGCCTTTGAGCAGGTATTCGCCAACGGCATCCATTCGGTGCCGGTGAGTGAAGCTAACATTTACGGCGTGCTATCCCTATTCTTCTGGTCACTCATGATGGTGGTGACGCTTAAGTACGTCATCTTCATGATGCGAGCCGACAACCACGGCGAAGGCGGCATCATGGCGCTGATGGCGCTTGCCATGCGCCACATTCGCGAGGATTCGGACTCTGCAAAGCGCCGCATCCTGCTCATTCTTGGCCTGCTCGGCGCCTCATTTTTCTATGGCGATGGGGTCATCACACCGGCCATTTCCGTCCTCTCGGCGGTTGAAGGGCTGGAACTGATTTCGCCAGACCTCAAAGACATGGTCATCCCCGTAGCGCTCGGCATTTTGCTCGCACTCTTCTGGACACAGCGGCGGGGCACCGGCACCATCGGCCTCTTCTTCGGCCCGATCATGCTGATCTGGTTTATTGCCATTGGTGCCCTCGGTGTCTTCAACATTCTGCAGCACCCAGGCGTTTTAGCCGCCCTGAACCCCCTGCACGGCATCGAATTCCTGCTCACCCATGGTCCATTGGCCTTCTTTGCCCTCGGTGCCGTGGTGCTCTGTCTTACCGGTGCAGAAGCACTCTACGCCGACATGGGTCACTTCGGCCCGCTGCCCATCCGCATTGTCTGGATCGGGCTGGTGCTGCCTTCGCTGGTGCTCAACTACTTTGGCCAGGGCGCACTACTCCTGACGCAACCGGATGCGCTGAGCAATTTGTTCTACATGATGGCTCCCGCCGTGCTGCACCCGGCGCTGATCATTCTGGCCACCATCGCCACGGTGATTGCCTCGCAGGCCGTGATTTCCGGGGCCTTCTCCATGACGCGCCAGGCCTGGCAGCTCGGCTTTCTCCCACATATGCGGATTATGCAGACATCCGCAGAATCCCTCGGGCAGGTTTACGTACCCATCGTCAATACGCTGCTGGCGATATGTGTCGTGGCTGTGATACTGATTTTCCAATCCTCCAGCGCCCTGGGTTCTGCGTACGGCATTGCCGTCACGGGCACCATGCTCATTACCGATTTCCTGGCTATTGTGGCCGTCATCAACATCTGGCGCTGGCATACCTGGCGCGCCATTCTGGGGGCCAGCGCTTTCATCCTCATTGATACGGTGTTCTTTGCCTCGAATACCCTCAAACTGTTAGAGGGTGGCTGGCTACCGCTATTACTGAGCCTCGGCATGATCATCATCATGACCACTTGGAACCGTGGCCGCATTACCCTGATTCAGCGTAACAAAGCCGATGTGATCCCGATCACGACATTCATCGCCGAAGAAATCACCGATCAGACCCCACGCGTTAAAGGCGCAGCGGTCTATCTGGTTAACGACCTGCACCTCACACCCAAAGGACTACGGGCCACCATGCATCACTTTGGCGTGGTGCACGAACAGGTCGCCCTGCTCTGTATCAAATATGCACTAACACCCTATGTTGCGCCGGAAGACCGGTTGCAGGTTGCCCTGTGCAATAAAGGATTTCTCCAGCTACAGATGAACTGCGGGTTCATGGAACGGATATCCATTCCTGATGAGATCCAGGCCCACTGGCCGGTTGGCATTACTGCTCACCCCGACCCGGTCTCGTTTTTTATCAGTCACTGGGCTATAGGCATCAACCCGGCCCCTGGTATGTGGCTCTGGCGCCGCTACCTCTTCCGCGTTATGTATCGCAATGCCCAGCAACCCCAGGAGTTTCTCAGCCTGCCAACTGCTGACTCGATGATCATGAGTGTGCGCGTTGATCTGTGATTGTGCCGTTAGGCGGATATCTGCTGTAGTGCCTCCAACGGCGTCAGACCCGGTTCGCTGAGCGATCGCAGAAACTGCTCGGCCTGCGCTTTACCTTCGGCAATCAGACCATCGATCAGCTGCGGGCTGCGCGATAGCTTGCTCGAGTAATCCAGCGTTTTCTGGATATCTTCGGAGATCTTGATAAAGCGAATACGCAACTGCTGGGCATGCCCAAACCCGATACCTTCCAGGTACTCCGGCTTTACGCCGCCGTTATTGACCATGATCCACTGCATGGCGATCTTTTCAATATCCTGAACGAGCGAGATATTGCTCGTCATCTGCGTGCGCCGCTCCAGAATCTCATCGGGTGATGTTGGGACTTTGTGATATTCCAATGGATCAATCATCACAATCCAGATCTCTTCTGGCATGCGGCTATTGCCCATACGGATTGGCCGCAACAAGGGGCTTAATGGCGGGTTCGAAGAGAACAAACCATCCCAGTAATAATCGTTACCAATCTGTACCGCCGGGAACACGCTCGGAATCGCTGCTGAGGCCATAATGGTTTCCGGGGTGATGGCATCTTCACGCGAGTTGAAGATTTTCATCTTACCCTTCAGCACATCAGCCGCCCCCATCAGCAATGTCGTACTGTCCGGCTGATTCAATCTGGCGGCTACTTCAAAATCAATATGGCTCTCAATCAAGCCCTTGAAATCGGTGTAGTTCGTGCGCGGCAACAGATAGCTCATGGATTTCTGGAGCATCTGGCTAAAATGCGATGACGGGCTGCTTTCCAGTTTGGGCAGATAGCCAGCACCCGAGGCACGAAGCATCTGGGTGGCGATCATATCGACCCACTGCTCCATCGGCTCAGACGCTTTGAGCTCATCCCAGAAGTTGGCGATGCGCTGATCGACCGGGGTTTTATCACCGGCCGCATTCTGCAACAAACCGTACCAGGCCAACGCTGCATTTAACGCACCACCAGAGGTACCCGTCAACGCCAGAACGTCGTGAGAATTCTGTATATCGGCGGCAAATAAACCCTGCAACACACCGGCCGTAAAAGCCGTCTGGCTCCCCCCGCCCTGACAGGCAATGGCGATTTTTTTACGGGGGTTAGCCACACGATTAATTTTAGAGGTTCTATTCATTCGCCCATTTTACTTGTGGCCTGGCACTGTCACAAAGCTTATCCGCATCAGCCCGGCACTCCGGGCCATAGACTGCTGCCTCGGTTGGTCTGTAGTGATAATCCTTGCCGTTGATAATCGAGTGGTTTTCGGCACCACTGAACGTTACACAAACCATGGCCGAATCTTTGGCAACCAGATCGGTATGTATGGGTGCACAGGCAACACCCACCAGCTTTAAACCGTTGATCTGCGCAGTGATCAGCTTCGTGTAGAAACGTTCGCTCACATCCTGCGGCTTGTAATGCGATGACCAGCTACTGAGCTGGGCCATTAATTTCTCATGCGTAATGGTGCTATCAAGCGTTTGTGCTTGAAATTGACCAAATGGCAAATGAGCTGAGTGTTTAGGCATGATGGTATTTATGCGCTCTATACCTTAAAGGGCGCTTAAGTATCCAATCATTAATTGCGCAACTGCGCCACCATTTCTTTGATGGGCAACTGTCGTATGGTGTTGATCATGTAAAGTTGACCAGCACGCTGCTGGTGAGGCACATCTGTTCGCGATTCGAACTCCTGATAGACGCGATCTGCGATGTCTGAAATCTGGTTCACTAATCGATTCAGCTCGCGCTCAATTAATTTTATGGGCAAGTTAATTGCTGCACCAAAATCCAGAACATCCTGACGTCGTAGATCTGAGAAGAAGCGTGCGTCTCCTATAGGATGGGTTAGCTCCAGATCTGGCCAGCGGGGGCCTACGGTTACCAAATCTGGCCGAGCCCAGGATACGGTACTCACAAAATCATAATGCGGCGCAAGGCTGTAACCCTCTCGCCCGACATACAGAGATAGATTTTTCAGGTGGGCATCGTGATTACCAATGAGCACATTAAACACAGTCCAGCGAAACAATCCGATTCGGGTGGGTGCTTTGGCTCGACACAAAGCGACGATGCTATTCAATGCTACGGCGCCAGCCAACGTATATTTGGAGCCGGAGGATAACGACAACGCCTGGGCGGCATCCAGCACATGACGCCGGGCTAGAGCCCCATCAACGATCTGTCGGTCAAAACGTTCGATGATGTACACAGAAGATGGCACGTAACGCAGCGCGACCGATGGCACATTGAGTTTGAGTAATTGCGCAATACGAGCGCAGTACCATTCATTGACTGCACTGGCCGGGTAATGCTCGCTGAGCGCATTAGGTTTGAGTATGTGCGTTGATAGCTGTGAACCAACTGGTTCATAGATCAGGCCCTGCGCATCGACAACTACGGCGAGTTTTTCTTGCGCGCCCGCCAGAGACATTTTTTTTGGCGCTTCGCTACCGAGCGCAACAAAGGGCATTTTCTGAATACGCGCTTCTAGCTGTGCGTCGGTCATTAACTGTAAACCGGGTGCTGCAAGCGTGGCATCCGGTGCCAGTAAAGTAATAGCACCGGCAGACTCGCTGCCAAATCGTTCCAGCAGGCTCCAGGCATCCCATTCGCCTTTTTCCAGTGATGCCACAAGACGCTGACGCGCCATTTCTTCTGGTAGCAGGTTGTCAAAAAACCACTGAACGGGTCTTTCACTACCCGTGTCAGTAATGCGACTCTGTTGTAGCGGCAAGCCAGGCGCTAATGCAAAACCTGTGTCACACCAGCTAACCTCGTACTCGAAGGCCCAGACGCCCGAGTTTTCAAACAGGCGACCGACTGGCTGGCCTTCAATGAGCACACGAAGGAAGCGCCCCCCGCTTTGTTCCTTAGCCATCATGTTTTGACGCGCGTTCGAACAGGTGGTTGCTGAGCAGCCGGCAAAGGGACCGTGCCAATGCCTGACGGTGGGCTGAGGTGTAACTCGATCCCTAATTCGTCAAGCAGATTGAACAGTGTTGCTATGGCCGCCGTAGGCGGTGCCCCCTGCTCCAGCCGACGCAGTGTCGTCGGCGAAATGGCCAGTATGGCCGCCAGATCTTCCGCCCGAATTTGCTGCACAGTTCTGGTTTGCCGCAAAACGGCACCAAGGTCTGATGCGGATTTGATGCGTAACATAAGCCACCCAATCGTTAGATTTTTGACGATTATAAACAACCAATCTCAAAAAACACAACTATCGCCAAAATTCTGACGATTAGTGGCCTGAAAATTTACAGCGGGCTCGTATTGCTACAGACTACTTTAACCCACACGCCGTCTGCATGATCTTTGCATCGAGCGAATTTCTTTCGGGGGTGATCATGGGTGCTTCGGTAACGGTTGGGTTGTAGCTGTAAACCACCTTGCCCGTGCCTTCCATGAGCGACACACCTGTTAAGGCTTGGGTCTTGGCTTTGCAGTCTGCCAGGAAGGTGTTGGTGGCTTTGGTGTATTCCGCACCATTCGGCGCTTTCATTTTGCTGGTGTAAACCGTCTGAACGCTAAAAGCCGTTTTGCCATTGGATTGCACAAGGCTGTCGGTATCGAGGGCGTAGCTGGCGTTCTGCTCTACCGTAATGGCGCGGAGGGTTTCGGCGTGGGAAAGGCTGGTTGCTGTGACAAGCAAAGCAACGATTGCGATCGAGGTCGATTTTTTCATGGAATCACTCCTTCATAAATAAGCCATGGTCAGTAATCACCAAACACTTTATCAAGTGCCGGGCGAATCTTAGTGCGATCTTCTGCAGACAATACTGCAACAGGCTTCTTCAGCAGCGTGGTATCAATTGCAAACAACTCATCTGTTGATAAAACACATGCTCCAAATCCGGAGACATGCATTACGGGTGCCAGCGTTTCGACCGGCGTCATATTTACGCGTAAGGGGATAACAACCGTTGCTCCCGTTCTACTGGTTATGTGGTCATTCTGCACACTGACCAGGAACGGGACTTCTTTGGCTTTCGAACCAGGGTTTTTATAGATATCAAATTGCGCCATGGATCACACGCGAATGAACTCTGAGCCAGCCAAACCGTTCATCAGAATCTCTTTCCCATGTTGCTGTAACGCACCGCTATTTCGTTCAGCCCATGCTTTGTGTTCTAGACGCACAAGCAAATCCCCAAAGAGCTGCTCTGCCTGCGCAGAGAGATTAATCTGCTGTTTATAGGGTTCTAGCTTTTCCAGCAGATCCTGGTTAACGCTTAGTGTCACACGCCCTTTTTTAGCCGCAACATCATAAAGCTTGCTCATATACACACCTCATCATACGCATTATATTACGTACGATCATACGCATCAACAAACACAAAATCAAGCATTTGCTGAACGACCATAAAAAAACCCGCCGGTCTTGCGAGCGGCGGGTTCTTCTTATAGCTAGATCAACTTAGACGTTAACCGTATCTGCCACGTCCTTGAACTCTTTGATCTGATCAAAGTTCATGTAGCGGTAGATCGAGTCTGCGTTCTTGCTGATGACGCCCTGGTGTTCCATGTACTCGGCCGGGGTTGGAATCTTGCCCAGCAGTGCACAAACCGAAGCCAGTTCGGCCGAACCCAGATACACGCGGGTGTCGATACCGAGGCGGTTCGGGAAGTTACGGGTCGAGGTCGACATAGCGGTCGAGCCCTTGCGGATCTGTGCCTGGTTACCCATACACAGCGAGCAACCCGGCATTTCCATACGGGCACCGGTGCGACCAAGAACGCCGTAGTGGCCTTCTTCGGTCAGCACGTGCTGATCCATCTTGGTTGGCGGGGCGATCCACAGGCGAACCGGGATATCGCTCTTGCCTTCCAGCAGCTTGGAAGCGGCACGGAAGTGACCGATGTTGGTCATACACGAACCAACGAATACTTCGTCGATCTTGTCGCCAGCAACTTCCGACAGCAGCTTCACGTCATCCGGATCGTTCGGGCAGGCCACGATCGGTTCTTTGATCTGGTCCATGTCGATTTCGATCACGGCGGCGTATTCTGCGTCAGCGTCGCCCTTCAGCAGCTTAGGATCGGCGATCCAGGCTTCCATGGCCTTGATACGACGCTCCAGCGTACGCTTGTCCTGGTAACCGTTGGCGATCATCCACTTCATTAGGGTGATGTTCGAACGCAGGTACTCGGCGATTGGCTCTGGGTTCAGTTGAACGGCACAGGCAGCAGCCGAACGCTCAGCAGCAGCATCCGACAGTTCGAAGGCTTGTTCCACCTTCAGATCGGGCAGGCCTTCGATTTCGAGGATACGGCCAGAGAAGACGTTCTTCTTGCCCTTCTTCTCAACCGTCAGCAGACCTTGCTTGATGGCAGCCAGCGGAATGGCGTTAACCATGTCGCGCAGGGTGATGCCAGGCTGCAGTTTGCCTTTGAAGCGAACCAGTACCGATTCTGGCATATCCAGCGGCATCACGCCGGTGGCAGCGGCGAAGGCTACGAGGCCCGAACCAGCCGGGAACGAAATACCAATCGGGAAACGGGTGTGCGAGTCACCACCGGTACCGACGGTATCCGGCAACAGCAGACGGTTGAGCCACGAGTGGATGACGCCGTCACCCGGACGCAGGGCAACGCCGCCACGGTTTTCGATAAAGGTGGGCAGCTCGTGGTGCATCTTCACATCGACCGGCTTCGGATAAGCGGCGGTGTGGCAGAACGACTGCATGACCATATCGGCCGAGAAGCCCAGACAAGCCAGATCCTTCAGCTCGTCGCGGGTCATGGGGCCAGTGGTATCTTGCGAACCCACGGTGGTCATCTTCGGTTCACAGTACGTGCCCGGACGGATGCCCCGCTGGTTGCCATTTACTTCCGGCAGACCACAGGCACGACCAACCATCTTCTGGGCCAGCGAGAAGCCCTTGCCTGAATCGGCAGGATCTTGTGGCAGACGGAACAGAGTCGATACGGGCAGACCCAGTGCTTCGCGGGCCTTGGTGGTGAGACCACGACCAATGATCAGCGGAATACGACCACCGGCACGGACTTCGTCCAGAATGACCGGGGTCTTCAGTTGCGATTCGGCAATGACTTGGCCGTTCTTGAGTGCAGTAACCTTGGCTGTGGCTTGATCAACCTTCAGCTCGATCTCGTCGCCCATGTCCATTTGACCGGCATCGATTTCGATCGGCAATGCACCGGCATCTTCCATGGTGTTAAAGAAGATCGGGGCGATCTTCGAACCCAGACAGACGCCGCCGAAACGCTTGTTCGGCACGTAGGGAATGTCTTCACCGGTAAACCACAGCACCGAGTTGGTGGCCGATTTACGCGACGAACCGGTACCGACCACGTCACCGACGTAGGCGATCTGGTTACCCTTCTTGGCCAGCGCTTCTAGCTGCTTGATCGGGCCACGGGTACCCGGCTCATCGGCATCGATACCCGGACGTGGGTTCTTCAGCATGGCCAGTGCGTGCAGCGGAATATCCGGACGCGACCAGGCATCGGGTGCTGGCGACAGATCATCGGTATTAGTTTCGCCGGTAACCTTGAGCACGGTCAGCTTCTGCGAAGCAGGCACTTCAGGACGCGATGTGAACCACTCGCCATCAGCCCAGGATTGCAGAACGCCCTTGGCGTTGGCATTGCCCTTGTCGGCCAGTTCTTTTACGTCGTGGAAGAAATCGAATACCAGCAGGGTCTTCTTGAGGCCTTCAGCAGCAGCGGCGCCACATTCGGCATCGCCCAGCAGATCAATCAGTGGCTTAACGTTGTAACCGCCGAGCATGGTGCCCAGCAATTCGGTAGCGCGTACACGCGAGATCAGCGCGCACTTGACGCTACCCTTGGCAACGGCGTCCAGGAAACCGGCCTTGACGCGGGCTGCGTCATCCACACCCGCCGGCACGCGGTAGGTGATCAGCTCAACCAGAAAATCTTCTTCGCCTTTGGGCGGGTTCTTCAGCAGTTCGACCAGATCAGCGGTCTGTTGGGCATTCAGCGGCAGCGGGGGGATCCCCAGGGCGGCACGCTCGGCAACATGGCTGCGGTAAGCTTCTAACACGGCGGTTTCCTTTCAAAAGACAGGGGGACGGCAGACAAAAGACAGCTGCCGGAATAATACGGCGCAAAGCTGATTTGTAACACAAGGTGACCCCAGAAGCGAGAGGGTTTGGCGCAAAATTCACGAACTCTTATAAAAGAGTTGATTTTTGCTCTGAAATGGGTCGTTAGATGCCCAATAATTGGGCAGCTCGACATGAGCCCATACCCTCAAAGCGTGCCAGAAAGCGAACGAAAGAAAGGCTTGCCCTAGACAGAGGTTTGCGTTACAGTAAACCTCATGCAAAAGGTGAAATCCCCTCGCAAAGCGATTCAGCTACCGCGCAAAGTCCTGGTTCAGGCTGTGACAGCCATTACCCTGACGAGTGCCCTGATCCCTGTATCCACCGCCGTCCGTGCCGACGAGCTGGAGAAGCCGGGTCTGTTGCACCGCTATACCGTGAACATTCAGGATCTGGTGATTAAAGGTCTGGAGTTCGTGGGCGTGCCCTATCGCCGTGGCGGCAACACTGTCGAATCCGGTCTGGATTGCAGTGGTTTTACGCGTCTCGTTTTTCTGGATTCGAATGGCATCGACCTCCCCCGCACGGCTGCCGAACAGGCGCACGTGGGTACCAATGTCAGTGCTGAAGAGCTGAAGCCCGGCGATCTGGTGTTCTTTAACACCATGCGTCGCGCTTATTCGCATGTAGGCATTTACCTCGGCAATAACCAGTTCGTCCATGCACCGAAGCCGGGTGCAGAAATCCGCGTCGAGAATATGCAGCAGTCTTACTGGGTCAATAAATATAATGGTGCCCGCCGTCTGGATGGGGTGTCTGCCGCACCGAGCCGTGCGCTGTCTTTTTAATTGCAGCGTACGCGCCACAAAACGCCGCCCGCGTTACTGACCGGCGGCGTTTTTGTTGAAGTGTTTTCGAGGTCACGAGACCATGTCCGAAGCACTGATTCATTTCTACACCACTGCCCCCTACGATTGCAGCTATTTGCCCGGCCGACAGGCTCGTTCGCAAGTGGCGATTCCGCCGGAGCACATTGACGACCAGGCCTACAGTACGCTGATCCAGCGCGGCTTCCGGCGCAGTGGTCAGTTTACCTATCGCCCGCATTGCGATGGCTGTCAGCGCTGCATTGCGGTGCGTGTGCTTGCCCGGGACTTTGTGCCAGACCGCACCCAGCGCAAGATCGTCAATCGTTTCAACCAGGCGGGGTTCATGCAGGTGCGGGAACGCACGCTGGCTTTTGATCCGGAACACTATGCGTTGTATCGCGCTTATCAGCAGTCGCGTCATCCCCAAGGCGGCATGGATGACGATGATGCGGATCAGTACACGCAGTTTTTGCTGAGCAGCGGGGTCGATACCCGTCTCATCGAGTTTCGGGTCGAGGGACGCCTGGTCATGGTGTCCGTGATGGATGTATTGGGTGATGGGCTCTCTGCGGTCTATACCTTTTACGATCCGAACGATGCCAAGGCCAGCTACGGCACCTATGGCATCCTCTGGCAGATCATTCAGTGTCAGTACAACAACCTGCCTTATCTTTATCTGGGTTACTGGATCGCCGAAAGTAAAAAGATGGCCTACAAAGCGCGATTTCAGCCCATGGAGATGCTGGACGACGGGTGCTGGATTAAAATGCCGGGTTGTGCCGATCAACTTTACGGGCGCCCTGACGGCGACCTTGAGACACCATGAACCTTTACCCGCTGCTCCGTCCCCTGCTCTTTAGTCTGCCGCCGGAAACCGCCCACAATCTGAGCCTGAACGCCCTGGATCAGGCATCGCGTCTGGGCGTGCTGAAGCAGACACTGCCGTCGGATCCGGTCACGGTGATGGGCATTCAATTCCCGAATCGGGTGGGTCTGGCCGCGGGTCTGGATAAGGATGGTGCGCATATTGACGGCCTGGCGGCAATGGGCTTCGGTTTTATCGAGATTGGGACGGTGACACCGAAGCCACAACCGGGTAACCCGCAACCGCGTCTGTTTCGTCTGCCCGCTCATGGTGCCCTGATCAATCGTTTCGGTTTTAATAACCAGGGCGTGGCTAATCTGGTGACCAATGTGCAGGCCAGCCAGTTTGTGAAGAACGGCGGTGTTATCGGCATCAACATCGGTAAAAATGCCGTCACCCCGATCGATCGCGCCAATGACGATTACCTCCTCGCTCTGGAGGCCTCGTATGCCCATGCGCACTACGTGACAGTCAATATTTCCAGCCCGAACACCCAGAATCTGCGCTCCCTGCAACAGGATGATGCGCTGGAAGCCCTGTTGGCCGGCCTGAAGGATAAGCAGCAACGACTGGCCGATATCCATGGTCGCTACGTGCCGCTGGCACTGAAGATTGCCCCGGATCTGGATGACCTGCAGGTGGCGGCGATTGCCACGGCCGTTCGCCGCCACCGCTTTGATGCGGTGATTGCCACCAACACCACGCTGGAGCGTGCCGCCGTGATGGGCGACCCGAATGCCGGTGAAACCGGGGGCCTTTCGGGCAAACCGGTGTTTGAAAAATCTACCGCCGTTCTGGCCGCCCTGCACCAGAAGCTGGCCGGTGAACTGCCGCTCATCGGCGTCGGCGGCATTGCTTCGGGCGAAGATGCAATTGCCAAACGTCAGGCCGGGGCTGAACTGGTGCAAATTTATACCGGGTTGATTTACCAGGGACCTGCACTGATTCGCGATGTTGGTGAAGCGATGATTCAATATCGACGCCAGCAACATCGGCCCAGCGTCTAGACCAGCACAGCCAGGGTTTATGCACAAAGACCGCATAAAAACTGCGGTCTTTGCAACTAAAGTGCATATGCTTATAGCGAAAGTGTGTTGCAGCACACCAGAACGGGGCGGATAATGCCGCCATACATCGTAATTTCCCCTATGAACGTGGGCTGATGACCGAATATCTCTTCATTCTGATCGGTGCGGTACTGGTCAATAACGTGGTGCTGGTCCGTATTCTGGGCCTGTGCCCGTTTATGGGCGTTTCCAAGAAGCTGAGCACGGCCTATGGCATGGGTGCAGCGACGACCTTTGTGCTGACCCTGGGCACCGGCGCCAGTTACATTATTGACCATTACCTGCTGGTCCCCTTTGGCCTGGAATATCTGCGAACGATTTCGTTTATCGTCACGATTGCGGCGCTGGTCCAGCTCACTGAGCTTGTGATCCAGAAAACCAGCCCGATGCTGCACCAGGTCCTGGGCATTTACCTGCCACTGATTACGACCAACTGCGCCGTGCTGGGCGTTCCACTGATCAATGTGAGCCAGGACAACGGCTTTATTGCCTCGCTACTGTTTGGCGCAGGAAGCTCGATGGGCTTTTCAATGGCGCTGATTCTGTTTGCCGGCGTCCGTGAACGTGTGGAAGCGGCTGATGTGCCGCTCTACTTCCGCGGCGTGGCAATTGCCATGGTTACTGCCGGTCTGATGAGCCTGGCATTCATGGGCTTTGCCGGTCTGGATCGTTACTGAGATGGACGGTATTCTGTACGCAATCGCCGTGATGGCGCTGGGCGGCCTGGTGCTGGGTGCCCTGCTCGGTTATGCCTCGACCCGCTTCAAGGTGGAAGGCGACCCCCTGGTCGATAAGATCGATAGCATTCTGCCGCAGACGCAATGCGGCCAGTGTGGGTTTCCAGGCTGCCGCCCCTATGCCGAGGCGATTGCCAAGGACGAGGCCGACATCAACCAGTGCCCACCGGGTGGCGATGAAAACATTCACAAACTCGCCGAGCTGCTAGGGAAAGAATACAAGCCGCTGTCGGCCGAGCATGGTGTGGAAAAGCCGAAACAGGTTGCGCTGATTGATGAACACGTTTGTATCGGCTGCACGCTGTGTATTCAGGCCTGCCCGGTTGATGCGATTGTGGGCGCCGCCAAGCAGATGCATACCATTGTGGCTGACCTGTGTACGGGTTGCGAACTGTGCATCCCGCCCTGCCCGGTCGAATGCATCAGTATGGAGACCGTGGGCGACACGCTAGACACCTGGAAATGGCAGAAGCCCGGCAGCAAAAAACGCGTGATCCCCATTGTGCCGGTGCCGGCAAGTGCGCAGGCGGCCTGACATGAAGCTCTTTTCCTTCAAGGGGGGCGTCAAGCCCGATCCGAACAAATCGCAATCGACCCAACTACCGATTGCCCAGGCGCCGCTGGCCCAACGCTATATTGTGCCGTTGCATCAGAGTGTGGGCGGCACGCCGCGCCCCATGGTGCAAGTGGGCGATACGGTCCGCAAAGGCCAGCGCATCGGCGAGGCCGATGGCTGGGTGTCGGCGGCGGTTCATGCACCGACCTCGGGTACTGTGGTGGAGATTGGCCCGCACATCATTCCACACCCGTCGGGTTTACCGACGGATTGCGTGGTCATTATGGCGGATGGCCAGGACACCTGGATTGAATGCCAGCCCTTTGATCTGAATCATGCCACGCCAGAGGCCGTGCGCGAATATCTGCGCGACATGGGCATTGTGGGCATGGGCGGCGCCGTCTTCCCGAGCCATGTCAAGCTGTCGGTCCCCCAAGGTCGAGTGATCGAGCAGCTGATCATCAACGGTGCCGAGTGCGAGCCTTTTATCACCTGCGACGATCGCCTGATGCGCGAGCAGGCGGCAGAGGTCATTCAGGGTAGCGCCCTGTTTGGTCGCCTGGTCCAGGCCGGTCGTGTACTGATTGGCGTGGAAGACAACAAGCCGGAAGCGATTGCCGCCCTGAAATCCGCACAGCAAGCTTTGAATGCGCCGGTTGAGGTAATTACGGTACCCACCATCTATCCGACAGGCGGTGCCAAAGAGCTGATCCGTGTGCTGACCGGCAAGGAAGTGCCCGGTAGCAAACGCGCCACTGATTTCGGTGTGCAGGTCTTTAACGTGGCGACGGTACAGTCGGCCTGGCGTGCGATCACCTATGGCGAACCATTGATCTCCCGCATTGTGACGATAAGCGGTGCCGTGGGCGAAGCCCGTAACTGGTCGGTACCGATCGGCATGCCGATCAAGGATCTGTTGGCACTGGCACAAGCCAAATCCACCATGGACGGCGTGATCATGGGGGGCCCGATGATGGGCTTCCGTGTTTCCACGACCGAAGCACCGGTGATCAAGGCGACCAACAGCCTGATTGTGCATGCGCCCGGCCTGTTTCCACCCAAACCTCAAGAGCTACCCTGCATCCGTTGCGGTAGCTGCGCGACAGCCTGCCCTCAGGAACTGCAACCTTTTGAGCTGTACTGGTGGTCTCGTGCCAGCAAGTTCGAACAGCTGGAGAAATACAAACTCTTTGACTGCATTGAATGCGGCTGCTGTGATTACGTGTGCCCCAGCCATATTCCACTGGTCAATTACTTCCGTTTTGCCAAGAGTGAAATCCTGGCGGAAGAACGCGAGAAGCGGGTGGCAGATGCCGCCCGCGAGCGCTTCGAGTTCCGTGAAGAACGGGCCGAACGCGAGAAGCGGGAAAAGGCCGAACGCCTGGCCAAGGCCAATGCGGCCCGACAAGCCGCCGAGAAAGCCGAACAGGCGGCAGCCGCAACGACGGCAGAGGCTGTTGTGAAGACTGAGGACGCCGCACCTGATTTATCGAGCCATCCGAACCAGGCGTCCACGCCCATTGCAGTGGATAACCACCCAGTGCTGGATGCCGGTGCCAAGCAGGCGGCCATTGCGGCCGCGGTGGAACGCGCCCGCCTCAAGCGAGAGCATCATGCCGGTACCAGCGGCGGCAAAACCGGTGGCGATGCTGCCTAACCCAGTGAAGAGCCCAGACCGTGTCTTTTGAAATGCCTAACGTCCTGACGCAGTCACCATATCTGGTGCAACCGATCAGTGTAACCAAGATCATGCTGAAGGTATTGCTGGCACTGGTGCCGGGAATTGCCATCTACGCCTGGCTATTTGGCCCCGGCATTCTGGTGCAACTGTCACTAGCCACCATCACAGCCGTTGTTGCCGAAGCTGCTTTTCTGCGTTTACGTCACCGCCCCATAGCCCCGGCGCTGAGCGATCTCTCGGCGGTAGTCACTGCCTGGCTGATTGCCCTCTCCTTCCCACCGATGGCCCCCTGGTGGCTGATCGTGACCGGTACACTGTTTGCCATTGTGGTAGCCAAGCATCTCTATGGTGGTCTCGGCCAAAATCCGTTCAACCCGGCCATGGTGGCTTATGCACTGTGCATCGTCTCTTTTCCGGCGCTGATGTCGCAGTGGCCGCATCCGCTCTCCAACGGTGGCCTACCGGCCATGGACCAGATCACCGCAATTTTTATGCCGCAACGGATTGATGCCTGGGCCGGGGCGACGCCGCTGGACCATCTGAAAACCACACTGCGTCTGGCCACCGGCAATGACACGCTGACCGTACAGAACATACTCAAAGACCACACCATTTACGGCGTGGGCGGCGGCAACGGCTGGGAGTGGGTAACACTGGCCTGGCTGTTGGGTGGGCTGTGGCTCATTCAGCAAAAGGTGATCAGCTGGCATATTCCCACGGGCCTGATCGCTGGCATGGGCACACTGGCGCTGCTGGCGTGGGCCATTGACCCGGCGCATTATGCGAATCCGGTCTTTCATATTCTGGGGGGCGCTACCCTGCTCGGGGCGTTCTTCATTGCCACGGATCCGGTCAGTGGTGCCACCACGCCGCGCGGCAAACTGATCTTTGCCATATCGATTGGTGCACTGGCCTACCTGATCCGTGTCTTTGGTGCCTTCCCCGATGGCATTGCGTTTGCCGTACTGATTCTGAATATGTGCGTGCCGCTGATCGATATGTATACCCAACCGCCGATCTTCGGTGAAAAAACCCGGGGGCCCAAGGCATGAGCACGCCTGCCGAAAAACACGCCTTCCGCGTCTCGGGTGAAACAGCGCTGACGCTGCTGGCGTTTATTGTGTTCTTTACGGCGATGCTGGCCTGGGTGTATCTATTCTCACGCCCGGTCATCGAACAATCGGCCAGGAATGAAAAATTGCTGGTCCTCAACCAGATCCTGCCGGCGAGCCTGTACAACAATGATCCGCTGAACGATACACTCACCTTGCCCGCTGAACCCGCGCTGGGTACCAAGTCACCGAGCACGGTGTACCGGGCCCGACTTAACAGCCAGCCAGCCGCCCTGGTGATGGATGTGGTGGCGCCAGACGGCTACAGCGGCGCCATCAAACTGCTGGTGGCGTTCAATGCCCGCGGTCAGGTGCTGGGTGCGCGCGTCGTCGAACACAAGGAAACACCGGGCCTGGGTGACTACATCGATCCGCGTAAAGACAAGAACAAGGATTCGCCGTGGATCAACCAGTTCAACAACGTGCCGACCACCTTGACCCCACAGGACTGGCATGTCAAAAAGGATGGCGGCAAATTTGACGCGTACGCGGGTGCAACAGTGACACCGCGCGCTGTGGTCAAGGCCGTGCATCACGCCCAGGATTTTGTGATGGATAACCGCCAGGTGCTGTTTACGCCAGCGGCAAATACCAATTAATCAGGACAGTCGATCATGTGGATCACCCGCGCCGAATTCAAGGATATTGCCAACAAGGGCATCTGGAAGCAGAACACCAGTCTGGTACAGATTCTGGGGCTGTGTCCGTTGCTGGCGGTGACGACCAATCTGGTCAACGGTGTCATGCTGTCACTGGCCACGCTGCTGGTCATGTCGTTGTCGAACCTGGCCGTTTCCAGCCTGCGGCATTTCATTCCTTATGAAATCCGTATTCCGGTCTTCATTCTGATTGCGGCGGCTCTGGTGACGATTGTGGATCTGGCAATGAACGCCTATCTGCATGGTCTATATGTGGTGCTGGGGATCTTTATTCCGCTGATCATCACCAACTGCATTGTGCTCGCCCGTATCGAGGCCTTTGCTGCCAAGAACCGCCCGGCACCGGCGGCCGCTGACGGTGCCATGATGGGTGTAGGGATGCTCTGGACCCTGGCACTGATTGGCGCCCTGCGCGAGCTGATCGGTGGTGGCACACTGTTCTCGGGGATCGACCTGGTGATTCCTGGTGCAACCCCGTTGCATCTGCTACCGGAAGATTACCCGGGCCTGCTTCTGGCCATTCTGCCTCCCGGGGCCTTTATTGTGCTGGGCTGCATGATTGCCACCAAAAACTGGATTGATGCCAGAAGTGCAGCACGTGCGCTGACCGAGGCAGTACCGGTCAGCACGGGCGGTTGTCATTAATTTAAAAGCCGCTTGGCGCATCAGTCACCATGAAAGCGGCGGATCGTGTCGAGTTTTTTCGGCGCTTGCAGGCGGAGAATCCGCACCCGACCACGGAGCTGGAATACAGCTCAATCTTTCAGCTGCTGATCGCCGTGATTCTGTCGGCACAGGCCACCGACAAAGGAGTGAATCTGGCCACACGCCAGCTGTTCAAGGATGCGCCCGATGCGGCATCCATGGCCGCCCTGGAGGTTGAAGGCCTCGTCCCCTACGTTAAGACGATCGGGCTCTATCCGACCAAGTCGAAAAATGTGATCGCCACCTGCAGGATACTGGTGGAACAATTCAACGGCGAAGTGCCGGAAGACCGAGTCGCGCTGGAAGCCTTGCCAGGGGTTGGTCGAAAGACGGCCAACGTGGTGTTGAATACAGCTTTCGGTCACCCGACCATGGCGGTGGACACCCACATCTTCCGTGTCTCGAATCGTACCGGTCTGGCACCGGGTAAAACCCCGCTGGCGGTAGAACAGAAGCTCCTGAAAAATGTGCCGCAGGAATTTCTGTTGGATGCGCATCACTGGCTGATTCTTCTGGGCCGCTATATCTGCAAAGCCCGTAAACCGGAATGTGAACGCTGCCCGGTCGTGGATCTCTGCCGTGCACCCGAAGCCAAAGCCGCCCGCAAGAAACTGACCCCGCTCCAGTAGAATAACCCCATGATTTTTACGCCCACCAAAGACCAGGTCCGCCACTTTTTCTGCGAATCACGTCGTAAACAGCGAGATCATCTGCCGCTCGATGGCGCCGAAATCATCGCGGCTGATGTGATCGCCTTGCACCCGGAATATCATGCGCTGCTTGATGACTCCGAAGCGGCACTGGCCGGCGAATGGACACCCGAACAGGGCACCATGAATCCGATGCTGCATCTCTCATTGCACATGGCACTGTTTGAACAGATTTCAGTCGATTCGCCACCCGGTGTTCGTGCGATCTTCGAACAGCAGGCGGCCAAGCTGGGCGATGCACATGAAGCGCTACACCGATTACTAGAATGTTTGGGCGAGACCGTTTGGCACGCCCAGCAGCCGGGCGGGATATTTGACACCGAGGCGTACCAAGAACGGCTGCGTAAACTCTGACCCCTATAAAAAACGGCCCGCCTGAGCGAGCCGTTTTCACATGATCGGCAAACCGATTACATGTGGATACCGCCGTTCAGCGAGAAGTCCGCACCGGTCGAGAAGCTACCATCAGGGCCAGCCAGCCAGGAGACGATGGAAGCGATTTCTTCCGGCGTCCCCAGACGCTTGACCGGTACACCGGCGATGATTTTCTCCAGCACATCTTCACGAATGGCTTTCACCATATCGGTGCCGATGTAGCCCGGAGAAACCGTGTTCACCGTCACGCCTTTGCTGGCGACTTCCTGCGCCAGGGCCATGGTGAAGCCGTGCATACCTGCTTTGGCGGTGGAATAATTCACCTGACCCATCTGGCCCTTTTGCCCGTTCACCGACGAGATGTTGACGATGCGGCCCCAGGTGCGATCCACCATGCCGTCGATGACCTGTTTGGTGACGTTGAACATGGAGTTGAGGTTGGTGTCGATAACCGCATCCCAGTTTTCACGGGTCATTTTGCGGAACATGCCATCCCGAGTAATACCGGCGTTGTTAACCAGAACGTCGATCTCACCAACTTCTTTCTTAACTTTTTCAAACGCTGCAACCGTACTATCCCAGTCGGCAACGTTGCCTTCGGAAGCAATGAAGTCAAAGCCCAGCGCCTTCTGTTCGGCCAGCCACTTGTCTTTACGCGGCGAATTCGGACCGCAGCCAGCGACTACCGTAAAGCCATCTTTGGCTAGACGCTGACAAATAGCGGTTCCGATACCACCCATACCACCCGTTACGTAGGCTACGCGCTTGCTCATACTTCTGTCTCCCGATTGTTTGTGCGCCATAATTATGGCGACCGTTTTTGCATCCTGTAACAAATCCACGCATTTGTAAATATGCACAGCACAAAGTGTGAAACTCACTTTGACAACAACCACTTTCCTCGCAAAAACTTTCAGCTAACTGACAAGTTCGATCCTGTAGGATGCCTGGATGAATTTTTCTCGCGCTCCGGTATTAACCATTGTGATTGCCCAGCTATTCGGCACATCGCTATGGTTTTCAGCCAATGGTGCCGCGGGCAACCTGATGCTGGCCTGGGGCATCAGCGAAGCCGATCTTGGCTGGCTGACCAATGCCGTGCAGCTTGGCTTTATTGTCGGCACATTGACGTTTTCGCTTACCGGGCTCGCCGACCGTTTTGAAGCTAGTAGGATCTTTACGGTCTTCGCGATTCTCGGGGCCATCGCCAACGGCCTTTTTGCAATCATTGCCGACGGCCTAGCAGGAGCGCTTCCGCTAAGGTTTGTGGTGGGGTTCTGCCTGGCTGGGGTGTATCCGCTCGGTATGAAATTGATTGTGAGTTGGGCACCGGATCGGGCCGGTGAGGCACTGGCTCAGTTATTAGGCATGCTCACCCTGGGTACAGCACTGCCCCACGGTATCCGTTACTTGGGGGCCGACTGGCCATGGCAAGCGCCGATACTGGTGTCCTCTGCTTTATCCATCCTGGCCGCCGGCATGATCTTCACACTGGGTGATGGCCCGCACCTGAAACGGCGAACCGGTGCCTCAAGGATTCACCTTGGTCATGTGCTCACCGCGTTTACGATTCCCCAGTACCGCGCATCGGCCTTGGGCTATTTTGGTCATATGTGGGAGGTCTATGCCTTCTGGACGCTGATACCGGCACTCATCATCGCTAGCGGCCTGGCGCAACCGAATACACCCGCACTCTCTGGTTTATCGTTTCTTGTTCTGGGTATTGGCACCCTCAGCTGCATGCTCGGTGGCAAACTAAGCCAACGGATTGGCAGCGCACGTGTGGCAGCGCTCGCCCTGCTCGGATCTGCTAGCAGCTGTGCCCTCTTCCCAATTGTACCGCTGGATCAAAGCGCCTGGCTCCTGGTGATTCTGTTGTTCTGGGGGGCCACGGTTGTTGCCGATTCACCCCAGTTTTCTGCCTTGTCTGCCAAGGCCTGCCCACCCGACATTGTCGGCAGTGCCCTGGCGTTACAAACCGCTATCGGTTTCAGCATCGGGATGATTTCCATTCAACTGGGTACCGCCATTGTCGGCCAACTGGGCACCTCGATTGCCTGGCTGTTGCTTCCTGGACCGCTGCTGGGACTCTGGGCACTGCAGCCGCTGTGGCGCAAACCGGTTCAGCCATAAATTGATAAATGGAAGACCAGAATTCCATCATGTTCCGCAATCTACATACAGCGCTTTCTAGCCCCCACGCCATGACCGTCACTCTGGCTGCCGCCGGCATCCTGATGGTGACCATGGGTACCCGGCAGTCGCTAGGACTCTTCGTATCCCCCATCAACTCGGCAACGGAGATTGGAATTGTTGGCATCAGCCTAGCGCTGGCCATCGGCCAGTTCAGCTGGGGTCTGGCACAGCCGGTCGCCGGCTGGCTGTCGGACCGGTACGGACCAGCCCGCGTGCTGGTGACCGGTATCGTCCTTCTGGCGCTGGGCTGTGCATTGGCACCCTATCTACTCACCGGCATGGGTCTGATCATCACACTGGGCATTCTGGCGGCCATGGGTTCCGGCTTCGGCAGTTTTTCCGTACTGATCGGTGCAACGGCCCAACGCATTGCAACCGAGGCACGCGGCCCGGCATCCGGAGTCATTAATGCCGGTGGCTCGCTGGGGCAATTTATTGGCGCTCCGATTTTTCAGGGACTGATCCAGAGCATTGGCTGGGTAGGCTCGCTGTGGGCCATGGCACTGCTGTCACTCAGTGCCCTGCCGCTGATCGGCAAACTCACCGGCCGGCATATTCCCAAAGTCCACGCACACAACCTGGCGGACAACGACCCGTTCGGTAAAACGATCCGTGATGCCTTGAGCAACCCCAGTTACTTTCTGCTCAATCTGGGTTTTTTTACCTGTGGCTTTCATATTGCGTTTCTAGTGACTCACTTGCCGGGCGAAGTGAGTCTATGCGGCTTGCCTGCCTCAGTGGCTGGTGGTGCACTCGCCATCATCGGCCTCAGCAATATTTTCGGCAGCCTGTATGCCGGCCAGTGTGTGGCCCGCTATAAAAGTAAATACATTCTGGCGGCCATGTACGGTAGTCGTGTCCTACTGATTGCCGGCTACTTGCTGCTCCCCAAAAATGAATGGACGTTTTACCTGTTTGCGGCGGGTCTGGGTTTTACCTGGCTCGCCACCGTACCGCCGACCGCATCGATTGTTGGCAAGCTCTTCGGCTTGCGGTATCTGGCCACTCTCTTTGGCGTCTCCATGCTGTCCCACCAGGTTGGCGCATTTTTTGGCGCCTATCTGGGTGGTGTGGCACTGGCGGAATGGGGTAATCTGGATGCCATGTGGATTGCCGATATGGCACTGGCTGCGCTAGCGGCCCTCGTCAATTTACCGATTCGCGAACCCGCACTGAAAACCTGAAACTCATAGAACATCCGAGATGGCGCACCTGACACTCTGGCTCTCGCTGGGTTTTGCCGGCCTAATTATTGGTTTGCTGATCAGCCTGGCCGTGGCGACAGTGATCAGCGGATTCTGCGAATACCTGAGCAAGGGCAGCGCACAACGCTTCTGTGGCCTGAGTATGCTACTGATCTATCTGCCACTTTTTGCCTGGATACTGAACAACATGATGGCAGATCAACTATTCGCGATGATCATCGGCATCCTGTGCAGTAGTACGTTTATCAGCTTATCGGTATACCGGCAGAATCTACGGACGTTAAAAAACCCGCCGTCGTTACCGAGAGCGGGTTGATTGTTTTGCATCAAGGCTGTTTTTGGTGGGTCGTGACGGGCTCGAACCGCCGACATTCTGCGTGTAAGGCAGACGCTCTACCAACTGAGCTAACGACCCTCCCTGAAGCAGGCAATATTATACCTGATTACGGCTGATTCTGCAGCTGCGCTGTTTGTGTTCTCCGCAACGCAGCTTCCAGCTCGGTAATGCGCTCCAGCAATCGGAAACCCAGAGCCAGGGCATGGACATCCAGATCCAGTTCCAAATCCTCGCGGATACGGCGCAGACGGCGCGCTAGGGTCATGGCCTCATTATCAAAGGCCCAGTCGTTCACACTCTGCCCGACCGGTTTAAGAATGCCGACTTCCACCAGAGTAATGACATCCGTCTGCTGTAAGCCGGCTACTTGGGTGAATTCGCTGACGCTGAGCCAGGTCGCTTCAAATGTCGTTATTTGTTCTGTCATGGCCAACCTCAAGCCTGGCGATGCGCTTCGGCCACGAAGTGACCGCGCGGATTAAAGGTGGATGCTTCAGCCAGCTGCTGATACAAGGCCTTTTCAGCATCGTTGAGCTCCGTCGGGCTGGCAATCTGCACGATGACATACAGATCCCCCTGCCCCTCTTTGGGTTTGGGCAGGCCGCGCCCGCCCAACCGGAGCTTGCGACCAGCCGGCGTGCCAGCAGGAATCTTCATACGCACGGCACCATCCAGCGTCGGCACATCGATCTCTGCGCCCAGCGCGGCTTCCCAGGGCGTGATGGGCAAATCAAGAAACAGGTCATGGCCATCCGCCCGAAACAGTGGATGCGGGTGCAAGGCGATGTTCAGATAGAGATCGCCATTCGGGCCACCATTAAAACCTTTACCGCCCTTGCCGGGCAGCCGCATTTTCTGGCCATCCGTTGCCCCCTTGGGGATGCGGGCCTTGAATACCTGGGGGACGCGATGGACACGCCCCTGTGCATCGTACTCGGGCATTTCCAGATTGAGCTCAAGTGTAGTGCCTTTGGCCGCATCGTCCAGCGAGATGTGGGCGGTGACTTCGAAGTCCTGACCCGGTGCCTGATACCCCGGTCCACCGGCGGTGTGCGCCCCCTGCGCGCCGGGCCCTGCATGTGCACGATGCGTACGCCCGCGCCCCATCTGGGCAAAGAGTTCGGAGAGGTCGATATCTTCAAAACCGGCCCCCTCGAAGCCACCGGCACCAAAACCACCACCGCCAAAGCCACCGGCACCGCCATGGGCATTATTGAAGCCGGCACCCTGGGCGTACTGCTCCCAGCCGGGCGGCGGCCGGAATTGCTCACCAGGGTTGTGACGACCCAGTTGGTCATAGGCTTTACGAAGCTCCGGGTCCTTGAGGGTTTTGTACGCCTCGTTCACCTCTTTGAACTTCTCTTCACCCTCGGGATCTTTGGAGATATCCGGGTGATATTTGTGCGCGAGCTTTTTGAATGCTTTCTTGATCTCATCGGCCGACGCATCGCGGGCAACGCCGAGAGTTTCGTAATAGTCCTTGAATTTCATGCCGGCTGTCTTCTCGTTTCTTCTCGTTATTTGCTGCGTGCTCATCACACTCGGATTATTTTAACCAATTTGGGGCAAGCCGCGAGAAATCAAGGCGCCCAAAAGCAACATGCCGGTGAGGCGAACCTGACCGGCATGCTTTTAGGTGCAAGGGGTTACTTAGTGGCCGCGGCTACCAAAACCGCCATGGCCACCGGTGCCCGCATGTTTGCTGAACACCTTGCCACCCGGCTTACCTGCCGGTTTGCTAAAGGGTTTACCACCCGGTTTGCCGAAAGATTTGCCGGCGGGTTTATCCGAGGGTTTACCTTCACGACGCGGTTTATCGCCGAACTTACCGGCCGGTTTATCACCAAATTTGCCCGCGGGTTTGTCACCCCAGGGCTTGCGATCGCCGAAGGATTTACCCGCATCGCCTTCGCGGCGCGGGCGATCACCAAAGGAACGCGGACGGTCATCGCGCGGACGGTCGTTAAATGACCGGGGGCGATCATCGAAGCTGCGCGGACGATCTTCACGCGGGCGGTCGTCAAACGAACGAGGACGATCATCAAATGAGCGCGCTGGACGATCTTCGAACGAACGTGGTGGACGGTCACCAAATTCACGTGGCTTACGGTCGCCGCCGAAATCGCCGCGTGGGCTATCAGAACGTTTTTCCCAACCACCCGAACGACCACCGCCACCGCTACGGCCATGGCCACCGAAGACGCCACGACCGCCGCCACCAAAACCACCCGGGCGACCACGGCCTTCACCACGACCACCGCGCTCCGAGCGTTCTGGTGTTTTAGGCTCAAGGCCTTCCACCACAGCCACCGGAATACGCTGATCAGTCAGCGCTTCAATGGTGCGGATCTTCATACGATCACGGTGTTCGGCAAAGGTAATGGCTTTACCGGTACGACCCGCACGGCCGGTACGGCCAATACGGTGTACGTAATCTTCTGCCTTCATTGGCAGGCCAAAGTTAAATACGTGGGTAATGGTCGGTACGTCGATACCGCGCGCAGCCACATCAGTAGCGACGAGCACACGCACATGACCGCTACGCAGTTGCTTCAGGCGATGCGCACGCACTTTCTGTGGCATGGCGCCATGCAGTGCAGCCACAGCGTGACCTTGCTCGGCCAGTGCATCGGCCAGGCGATCTGTTTCTACCTGGGTGCTGGCGAACACAACCGCCTGCTCCAGCTCGGCATCACGCAGGTAATGGTCAAGCAGCTTCTCTTTGTGAATCAGGTTGTCGGCCCAGTGCAGCGATTGGGTAATCTGGGTATGACGATCCGACGCGCTGGCCAATTCCAGACGACCCGGGTTTTTCATCAGGCGAGCTGCCAGCGACATGATGCGCGGCGCAAAGGTCGCCGAGAACATCATGGTTTGATCACGCTTCTGGCACAGGTGATTAATGTCTTCAAGATCTTCGGCAAAGCCCAGATCCAGCATGCGGTCGGCTTCATCCACGACCAGTGTCTTTACATCGGCCAGGTGAATCTGACGACGTTGTGCCAGATCCAGCAGGCGGCCCGGTGTCGCAACCACCAGCAGCGCGCCACGCAGACCCGCCATTTGCTTACCGTAAGGCATACCACCCATAACGGTAGCCACACGAATGCCCTTGCTGTTTTTGAGCAGGTCGATCGCATCCTGGGCCACTTGCTGCGCCAGCTCACGGGTCGGGCACAGCACCAGGCCTGCCGGGCCGATCACGCGGTGCAGGTCGATCGGCGAGTTATTGCCGTCTGCCATCATGGCATTGATCACCGGCAGCAGGAAGGCCGCGGTTTTACCGCTCCCCGTCTGGCTGCTCACCATCCAGTCGCCGCCTTTAATGGCAGCAGGCACAGCTTCGGCCTGTACGGGTGTTGGTTGGGTGAAACCCAGGTTTTCGATGGCCTTGAGTAAAGGCGCAGCCAAGCCCATGCTCGCAAACGAGCTATTTGTTTGTTCAGTCATTTTTATCCCCATTAAGGAAAACCGGTCGCGCCTGTTTAACGCGATGGTCTGTGGTCAAAAGAACATCGACCATCAGACAGATGCCGGCAATTCCGGCTTCCGGTACACCCTGTGGGTGCGGCTGGGGACGATGCTAATTACTTGATGCGAAGCGCATATTGCGCCGCGTCATTCAACAACGGGGCGAACTATACCACTAGTTCGCCCTATTGCCTAATTGTTTGAATTAATGACGAATTGCCGGTGCTTCAGCGGCAGGCGTTGTTGCAGGTACTGCTTCTACCGTCTCAGTTTGCTCTGGCAAGGCGACTGGCGCACAGGCTAGGGCGTTTTCCAGAACTTCATCAATCCACTTCACGGGAATGATCTCGATACGACCCTTAATGGTGTCAGGAATCTCAACCAGATCTTTCACGTTCTCATGCGGGATCAGCGCCTTGGTAATGCCACCGCGAACGGCCGCCAGTAGCTTCTCTTTCAGACCACCGATGGCCAGCACTTCGCCACGCAGCGTGATTTCGCCCGTCATGGCGACATCACAGCGCACCGGTATGCCGGTCAGCGCCGAGACAATCGCCGTGGTGATGGCGATACCGGCCGACGGGCCATCTTTCGGGGTGGCCCCTTCGGGGAAGTGCACGTGCAGATCAGTCTTTTCAAACGCGTCGTCCTTGATACCCAGACGACGGGCGCGGGAGCGGACAACCGTGCGTGCCGCTTCCACTGATTCCTTCATGACATCACCAATGGAGCCGGTACGCTGCACCACACCCTTACCCGGCATGGAAGCCACTTCGATGGTGAGCAGCTCCCCGCCGACTTCGGTCCAGGCCAGACCGGTCACCTGTCCGACCTGATTTTCCTTTTCGGCCATGCCGAAGGTGAAACGACGGACACCCAGGAACTTATCCAAGTTCTTCGGTGTCACCAGTACGCGGGCTGTGGGTGTCTTCTTCTTGAGCAGCAGGGTCTTAACCACCTTGCGACAAATTTTGGAAAGCTCACGTTCCAGCGAACGGACACCGGCTTCACGCGTGTAGTAACGGACAATGTCGCGGATGGCCGCATCGCTGACCGTGATTTCGGTCTTCTTTAGCCCGTTGTTCTTGATCTGTTTGGGCAGCAGATAGCGCGTGGCAATGCTGACCTTTTCGTCTTCGGTGTAACCCGAGAGGCGAATAATCTCCATCCGGTCGAGCAGCGGGCCCGGCAGATTCAGACTGTTGGCCGTGGCCACAAACATGACATCCGACAGGTCAAAGTCGACTTCCACGTAGTGATCCTGGAAGGTATGGTTCTGTTCCGGATCGAGCACTTCGAGCAATGCCGACGATGGGTCACCGCGGAAATCCTGGCCCATCTTGTCGACTTCATCGAGCAGGAAGAGCGGATTGCGCACACCGACCTTGGTCAGACTGGTAAGAATCTTGCCCGGCATAGAACCAATGTACGTGCGGCGGTGACCGCGGATCTCGGCTTCATCACGCACGCCGCCCAGGGCCATACGCACAAACTTGCGGTTCGTGGCTTTGGCGATGGATTGACCCAGTGAGGTTTTACCCACACCCGGTGGGCCAACCAAGCAGAGGATCGGTGCTTTCACCTTATCGACGCGCTGCTGCACGGCAAGGTATTCAATGATGCGGTCTTTGACACGCTCGAGGCCGTAGTGATCCTGGTTGAGAATCTTTTCAGCGCCCGCCAGATCTTTGCTCACGCGGGTTTTCTTTTTCCACGGCAGGCCGACCAGGGTGTCGATGAAATTACGCACCACGGTGGCTTCAGCCGACATCGGCGACATCAGCTTGAGTTTTTTGAGTTCGGATTCGGCTTTCTTCTGCGCTTCCTTGCTCATGCCGGCGGATTTGATCTTTTTCTCGAGTTCTTCGAGATCGGCCCCCTCTTCGCCCTCACCCAACTCTTTCTGGATGGCCTTCACCTGTTCGTTCAGGTAGTACTCGCGCTGCGACTTCTCCATCTGGCGCTTGACGCGACCACGGATACGCTTCTCCACCTGCAGGATATCGATTTCGGATTCCAGCTGGCCAAGCAGTCGCTCGGTACGTTCACGCACGCCGAGCAGCTCCAGCACTTCCTGCTTCTGCTCCAGCTTAAGCGGCAGATGGGCGGCAATGGTGTCGCACAAGCGGCCGGTGTCTTCGATACCCGAAATGGACGACAGAATTTCCGGCGGAATCTTCTTGTTCAGCTTGATGTACTGGTCAAATTGGGCGACCAGCGCGCGGCGCATGGCTTCAACTTCATTGTCGTCATTGTTTTCGCTATCAAGAACGGTGAGCTGCGCAAAGAACAGATCGTCCTGCGCTTCAATGCTGTTCACACGAACGCGGCGTATGCCTTCGACCAGCACTTTGACCGTGCCATCGGGCAGTTTGAGCAATTGCAGAATGCTGGCAACACAACCGACGTCATAGAGCTGATCGGCAGCGGGATCATCATCCGCAGCCGATTTCTGGGCCAGCAGCACGACGGACTTGCCGTCTTCCATAGCCAGTTCGAGCGCCTTGATTGATTTGGGTCGGCCAACAAACAGCGGAATCACCATTTGCGGGAAGACCACGACATCGCGCAGCGGCAGCATCGGCAGGCGGACCTGTTCGCCCGGCTGCAGCTGGGCTGCTTTGGAGACGGATTTCTCTGCGCCTTGGCCAGTTTCCTGGTCCTCGATGCGCTCGTCGTCCTGTTGCTCTTCGGGGTTTTCGATCTTATCGGTCATCGCGGTGGCCTTCTACTTTCTGTTCTCTTTCGGGGAGCACCCCGTTCCGGGGTACCTTGCCGCAATTGGGGGTGCTACTGTCTATTTCAAGGAGCTCCCCAGATGCGCGGCCAGGCGCCATTCAGATTAACCTGCCTGGGCCTGGGCACCTTCCTGCAAGACGTACAGCGGTTTACTGTCGCCAGTGATAGCAGCTTCTTCCACCACGACTTTGGCGATGTCGGTGCTGCCGGGCAATTCGTACATGGTGTCGATGAGGGTGGCTTCCACGATTGAACGCAGACCCCGTGCGCCGGTTTTGCGCTCCAGTGCACGACGGGCAATGGCCTTCAGCGCTTCCGGACGGAACTCCAGCTCAACACCTTCCATCTGGAACAGCTTCTGGTATTGCTTGGTCAGTGCGTTTTTAGGTTCCGTCAGAATGCGAATCAGCGCATCGGCTTCGAGCTCATCAAGCGTGGCCACCACCGGTAGACGACCAATCAGTTCCGGAATCAGACCGTATTTGATAATGTCTTCCGGTTCAATCACCTTGAGCAAGGTCGTGATGGCTTTTTCTTCTTTGCCACTGACCTCAGCACCGAAACCGATACCGGTCTTCTCTGTGCGGTTACGAATGACCTTGTCGATCCCTTCGAAAGCACCACTGCAGATAAACAGGATATTGGTCGTATCCACCTGGACAAAGTCCTGGTTCGGGTGCTTGCGCCCCCCCTGCGGCGGAACGGATGCCACCGTCCCTTCGATCAGTTTGAGCAGTGCCTGCTGCACGCCCTCACCCGACACGTCGCGGGTAATCGAGGGGTTATCCGACTTACGTGAGATCTTGTCGATTTCATCGATGTAGACAATCCCCTGGCGTGCCTTTTCAACATCGTAATCGCATTTCTGCAGTAGCTTCTGAATGATGTTTTCCACATCTTCACCCACATAACCGGCTTCGGTCAGGGTGGTGGCATCCGCCATGACAAACGGCACATCGAGCAGGCGTGCCAGCGTCTGGGCCAACAACGTCTTGCCGGAACCGGTGGGTCCGATCAGCAGAATATTGGATTTGGAAAGCTCGACGCCATCATCTTTAGCCTGTGGCAGGCGCAGGCGCTTGTAATGGTTATAGACGGCCACGGCCAAAATCTTCTTGGCGGCATCCTGACCAATGACATATTCGTCGAGCGTTTCGCGGATTTCACGCGGTGTGGGCAGCCCTTCTTTTGCAGCACGCACCTCTTCTTCAACCTCGTCCTTAACGATGTCGGTACACAACTCAATGCACTCATCACAGATGAAGACGGACGGTCCGGCAATCAGCTTTTTGACCTCATGCTGGCTCTTGCCGCAGAAGGAGCAGTACAAGGCCTTGTCAGCGTCTTTGCTGGTATCGCTCGGTTTATCTTTACTCATGAATCATTCCTTCAAACTCTTCTAATGACCTTGCTCAGGCCGCTTCGCCGCGCTTACCCAGTACCTTGTCGATCAGACCGTAAGTGACGGCTTCATCGGCCGACATGAAGTTGTCGCGGTCGGTATCCCGTTCAATACGCTCGACATCCTGCCCCGTGTGAGCCGCCAGCATGTTATTGAGCTTGGCGCGCAGAGAAAGGATTTCCTTAGCGTGGATTTCGATATCCGAGGCCTGCCCCTGAAAGCCCCCCAACGGCTGATGAATCATCACACGCGAGTTCGGCAGCGAGAAACGTTTGCCCTTGGTACCGGCAGTCAGGAGGAACGCCCCCATGGAAGCAGCCTGCCCCAGACACAGGGTAGAGACATCCGGCTTGATGAACTGCATGGTGTCGTAAATCGACAGACCAGCCGTCACCGATCCGCCAGGCGAGTTGATGTACAGGTGGATATCCTTATCGGGATTTTCAGCCTCAAGGAACAGCAGCTGGGCTACCACCAGGTTGGCGCTCAGATCATTGACGGGCCCGACCAGGAAGACGACGCGTTCACGCAGCAGACGCGAGTAAATATCGAATGCACGTTCGCCACGGCCGCTTTGTTCAACCACCATGGGCACCAACCCCACCATTTGCGGGTCTGGATGCGACTGTACTAGGGTCTCGACAAGGCTGTTATGGGTATACATGTGTGCTCCTGGGGTAAAACGATCACTAAATTAGACGATTGAACGTAATCATGCCGCAAATGCGGCAGTTTTTATCGCATTTTTGGGGGAATTTGCCAACAAAAACGACTGAGAAATGGCACAACAGCGACGTCGCAGCTCAAATCAAGGACTTAGATGGGGGTAGTACCCTGAAAAAGCAACCGGCCGGGACAAACCCGGCCGGTTTTCACTGCCAAGAATCTGCTAAAAGCCGATCAGAGGCCTTGCTGACCCATGATGTCATCGAAATCGATGGTTTTGTCGGTCACTTTGGCGCGGGCCAGGAACCAGTCAACCACGTTCTGTTCCAGAACGTCCGACTCGATACCGCTCATGCGCTGGCGATCCTGCTTGTACCACTGGGTCACTTCTTCCGGATGCTGATAGGTTTCGGCGATCTCGGCAATGCGCGCATCCATCTGGGCTTCGGTCGCAATCAGATTTTCCTTCTCGACCAGATCGGCCAGGATCAGGCCCATACGAACGCGCGGCAGTGCGCGCTCCTGGAACCACTCCGGCTGCAGCGGAATATCACCCTTCATGCCGCGTTGCTTCATGTCTTCGCGAGTACCCTGCATCAGACGGTAGATTTCCTGCTCGACCAGCGCCTTCGGCACGGCGATCGGGTTCAGGGCATCCAACTTTTCCATCACGGCTTCACGCAGACGCTGGTGAATACGCTTCTTCACTTCACCCTTTAGGTTCTTTTCGATTTCTGCCTTGAGGTCATCGGCCTTGCCGCTTTCAATACCCATGGCCTTAACGAATTCTTCGTCCAGCTCGGGAATCACCGGACCCTGCACCTGCTTGACGGTCAGATCAAACTGCACGGTCTGGCCAGCCAGGTCAGCATTACCGTAATCAGCCGGGAAGGTCAGATCAAAGGTCTTGCTGGTGCCAGCCGTGGAACCTTCAATGGCGGCTTCAAAATCGGGCAGCAGCGTCCCCTTGCCCACGACCATCGGGTAATCTTTGGCTTCGCCACCGGCGAACGGCACGCCGTCCTTTTTGCCAAGGAAGTCGATCACAACACGGTCTTCCTTCTGGGCGGCGCGGGCGGCATCTTCATAACGGACACGCTGCTTACGCAGGATGTCGATGGTTTTTTCCAGGTCGTCGGCAGTCACTTCGTGAACCGGGCGCTCGATGTCGGCGCTGGTCACATCGGCCAGCGTAAACTCCGGATACAGTTCGAAAGTGGCGGCAAAGGTCAAGGTTTCCCCCAGGGCATCACCCTTCGGTTCAATGCGTGGGTAACCGGCAACCTTGAGCTTCTGCTGGGTAATAGCTTCGCCAAAAGCGCGGCCAACGATCTCATTCAGCGCTTCATCACGGGCTTGCAGGCCATATTGCTGCTTGACCACCTTGGCCGGGACCTTACCCGGGCGAAAACCGGCGATTTTCAGGGTCTTGCCCATACGCGCCAGACGTGCGTCAGTCGCGGCTTCCAGTTCCTTGGCATCAACAGTCAGATCAATCGTACGCTCTAGCGGCGAGACTTCAACCTGGGCGACCGGGGCTTCCTGCACGGTTTCGGTGGTGCTCATGAATTCGTTCCTAAAGAATGAGGGCAAAACAACGGCAAAACTTGCCAAACCGCTGATTATATCCGAAGCCGCCGGCCGGATGTAAGGGCCCGGCATTACAACGCATCACCTGACTTAAGGTTGCCCTAATAATTCTTGCCAATTTAACGCTATGCTCACACTCATAACTAATGACACCCATGGAGACCATGATGAAACGACTCGCTTTATTCGTAGCCGCAGTGGCCGTCGGCCTGACCATGGCCGCTGGCAATGCAGAAGCCGCCCGCATCGGCGGCGGCAAATCCGTTGGTATGCAACGCCAGATGGCCCCGGTCAGCAAACCCGCAACAGCAGCCCCACCCCAGACAGCTGCGCCGGCGCCCGCGGCAAGCGCGGCCAAAACGCCGGGTGCACAAACCCCAGCCGCTCAACCCAAGCGTTCCTGGATGGGCCCCTTGGCCGGTCTGGCGGCTGGCTTGGGCTTGGCCGCACTAGCCAGCTATCTGGGTTTTGGCGAAGAAATGGCCAACATCATGATGATTGCGCTGATTGCTTTTGCCGTGATGGCGGTTATCGGCTTCTTCCTGCGTAAGCGGGCAGCCAGCCAGCAACCGGCCATGGCCGGTGCCGGTGCACCTTATAACGCGCCGACGTCGATGTACCAGAACCCGAGTGAGGCCATGGGCAGCAGCGATGCCGCCGCCCGCCATATTCCGGCCGAATTTGACACCGATGGGTTTATCCGCAATGCCAAGGTGGGTTTCATTCGCCTGCAAGCGGCGCACGATGCCGGCGACCTGGCAGACATTCGCGAATTTACCTCGCCGGAAATGTTCGCCGAGATCCGTATGGACCTGGACCAACGCCAAGGCACAGCTCAGAAAACCGATATCGTCTCGCTGAACGCCGAGATACTGGAAGTGGCTGAGGAAGCCAGCCGTTATGTCGTCAGCGTCCGCTTCACCGGCATGCTGCGTGAAGAAGTGAATGCCGCACCGGCTGCCATTGACGAAATCTGGCATCTGACCAAGCCGATCAGCGCCCAGGGTGGCTGGGTATTGGCGGGCATCCAGCAGGTTCAGTAACAGACACTCACGGTTTACCCCGGGAAATCAACGAGCATTGCATCAGAGCTCACCCTAACCTCCCAACAGCGATTTCCCGGTTTGCCCCTGTGCTGCTTCATGCAGCCAGGGGCTTTTTCTTGGGTCGATCTGTTTAATTACCCTGTTTGGCTGGCGTGGCAGGTTTCGGAATCGGCAAACCTGCTTTCTTGAGGGCAGCATCCTGCCTGATTACATGGGCGCGAACGGCCGCATTCAGAGCATGGCTGTAACCTGGCGGTACCGTCGCCCAAGGATAACCGGCAAGCCCCAGGTTGAACGCATAGTCGTAAAGCGCATTCATGTATTTCGGATCAAATTCCTTGGTATGCGGCATATCGAAATCTGGACCGATATAGGCCAGGTTAAAACCCACGCCGTCACGCTGGGTCAACAGGTACGTTCGGTCAATATCGTCGAGCCCCTGCACCTGTATCAATTGATCAACGGCACGCGCCATAATGTTAAGCGTATTGCGCTCTATCTGACGCCAGTCGGAATCAAGCCGGGAGTTGCGGATGAGATAGGCCTGACGGTCCTTGTAGGGGCTAACCACGCCCTCGCGCAGAGCAGCCACACTCAAGGCTGTTGGATAGAGAAAGAGCTCGGCACTGGCCCCACCATCGACATGCATTTCCTGATAACGCTTCCCGTCAGCGATGACATCGATCATCACCGGCGGAAAAGCACCAGGAATCGAGGCGGAAGCCAATAGAATCTTGCGGAAGAGCTGCAAGGATTCCGGCGTCCCTACGCCCGCCAATCGACCCATGTTCCAGACGACCGGCACGCCCGCATCCAGATTGGTGGTCACAATAATTAACCAGCGGTTGCGCAGGGTGTATTCATCGCTAATCTTCTGAAGCAGCTCCGGAGTAACATATTCCGAAATTAGCTTATAGAGCGGTGAGGTATCGGCATAGGCATCACTGAACAACACGCCGGTCAAACCGCGCTCAATGAAAATATTATTTTGATCAACTTCAGTAAACGTTCGCTTCAGGACAAAATCGTATTCAGAGCCCAGAAAAGCAAAAGGGGCAATCATGGCACCGGTGCTGACGCCGGACACCAGAAAAAACTCTGGTCGATCGCCTCGTTTAGTCCAACCACTTAGCAGACCTGCACCAAATGCCCCGTTATCGCCCCCACCCGACAATGCCAGATAGTTGGCGACTTTGGCATTCCGCTGATATTGGACATCGGTGATGCCTTTTCGCATATCGTTAACCATGTCTTCGATGCCGGCCTGAGACCAGATCTTATAGCGCACACCCGGCATGTTCTCGATCATCGTGTCGGAAGTCAGCGCCTTCGGTACGGCACTTTCACGTGGCAACGTAGTACATGCCGTCAGACCGGTGACAAGGACACACCAGGCCAACGCATGGCGCAACTTCGGCATCCGGATTCTTAGGATCATGGTCTAGTCACTCGATAAATTGGGCGAAAATCGGCAACCGATTTATGATCGGTCATTAATCTATTCACGATTTTATATCATCTGGTCGTTGCAAAAAGCATGATTCCGTACGCAAGAATCATGGCTGGCCCAAAAGGGAATTCTTCCTGTATACCGATCTTGCGACGAGCCAGAAACCGGCACACCAAAACACCCGTGATGGCCAGTATTGCCGCGACCAGCATGACATACGGCAGCAACCATGGCCCTGACCAAGCCCCCATCGCCGCCAGTAATTTCAGGTCACCCATTCCCAACCCCTCACGCTGACGAATCAGGCGATAGACATGTGCCAGCAGCCAAAGCGGGAGATATCCTGCGACGGCCCCGATGACTGCCATTTCCAGCCCTACCGTGCTGGTTTCCGGCCAAAGCTGGATCAGCAGGCCGAGCCAGAGTAAGGGCAGGGTCATCATGTCCGGTAATAAACGGGTCTGGTAATCAATAAGCGCCAGTGCGATCAGCGTCCACCCATTGATCATCCAGAGCATAGCGACGACAGTTTCCGGATATTGCCAAAGCACCCATAGCGCAATCGTTGTGACTAGGGTAACGGCAACGAGGGATTTTTTACTCAACGAGGGAATGCGGACAAAGGGCTCAGGGGCTAGAGCAGTCGGCATAGTCAGAGACGGGTCCACTGCCTGCTCCAGAAGAACGGCTTTGCGCCAATGAGCTTCTTCAAAGCGCAGCCATTCGGGATACCAGACAATAAGACGGGATACACACCAGCCACCAGCAATAATCCAAAGGCACCAGAACCACGGACTGCTCATGACCCGCCCTCCTCAGGCAGCTTCGAACGACAACAGTGATCAGAGCTTACTCAGATCAACGCCCTGCTTAGCGGCAAGCTCCTGAAAATCGAGGAACACCCGGCGTTTACGCAGCTCGGCTTCATCGTCAACTGATTCACGTCGACGAATCTCTTCCGGCAGAATTTGTAATAATTCTTCGAGTTCTTCAAGACTAAAACGGCTAAGGTCCATAATTTGGAGCGCAGATTGAATAGAATGGCGCATGCAGATTCGACATTGTAACTGGTTAGACCATCAATTCACGTGATTCAATCAAAACAAGACTGACATCAAAGCGCATGCTGAAACCTACTTTATGAGCGCAGAGATGCTGAGACGTCACAGCTCATTTGAATTATCCTGCGGCATCTTGGTGCTCATACTCGGATTTTTGGTAAATACCCCCTGTAAAGCTGCACCGTCTGACACCCAGATAATCAGGATACATGGGCCCATTACGGCGCAGACCCAAAGCAAACTCTCCGAACAGTTAGGCAAAAGGTCAAGCGTCAGCGCGTTTATAGATGAGCCTTTGCCCGCAGGCCTGATCGTCCTGCTTAACAGCGCCGGAGGCGATGGCGAAGTTGCCATGGCCATCGGACGACGATTACGTCAGTCGAATGCACATATTTTCGTAACAGGCCGCTGTGACAGCGCCTGTGTCTTCATTCTGGCCGGTGGCGTAGTTCGTGCCGGCATCCCCGGTGCCCTTGGGGTGCATGCCGGCCGACTCACACAAACCAACCCAGAAGGCCGCATCACTCGCGAAATCGATGCCAGGCAGAACCTGAACGATTCTTTCAGGCTGACCGACTTCAACAGCCAGGTCAGGCATTATTTCCGGGACATGGGTATCGGGCCCGGCCTCCTGGATCTCATGCTCGCGCACCAGACAAAATCGGTATACCGCCTAAGCCCCGATGAAATCTCCCGGTACAACATTTATGGTTTTGACACTCACTACCTGAACCAACGGGTCACTTTCTACAATAAAGCCTATGAAAGCCTCAACATCAATCAAACCAAGCTCCTGAGCCGTACGATGAATGTGCCGGTGAAATGCCGCGAGAATATCGCCAACAACGCTGCCTTTATTTCCTGCTATCAGCAAGTGATTGAAAACACGTCCAACCCATAGAATCCATCAGATTTATTCAGATAGAATTACTCAACTTAACAGAGATCAGGTGATGAACATATGTCTCAACACATAAAATTCTCCATGCCTTCGCGCCTGCTGGTAGGACTGATGTCGGTCGCTCTGGCAATGCCGGCAACAGCCCCACTTGCTTACGCACAAGATACGCAACAATCCGGCAACTCGCAGATGAGCCAGGCTCAACTGGCTGCTCTGGTCGCACCGATTGCGCTTTACCCGGATCCGCTTGTTGCTCAGGTACTGATGGCATCCACCTACCCGCTGGAAGTGGCTGAAGCGTATAACTGGCAGAAAGCCAACAGTCGCCTTAAAGGTGATGCGCTCAACCAGGCGCTGCAACAGCAGAACTGGGATGCCAGCGTCAAGTCGCTCGTATCCTTCCCGCCAGTACTTGGCATGATGGGATCACAGCTGAGCTGGACGCAGGAGCTTGGTAATGCCGTTCTGGCCCAGCAATCCGATGTCATGAACGCCATTCAGGCGCTGCGGGCCAAGGCCAAGGCCTCGGGTGCACTCCAGTCAAACAGCCAGCAGACTGTCAGCACTCAGGGCAGCGGCAGCAATGAAACCATTGTGATTCAACCGGCTAACCCGCAGGTGGTATACGTTCCTTCGTATAACCCGAGCGTTGTTTACGGTGGATGGCCTTACCCTGCCTACCCACCCTATGCCTACTACCCGCCTGGTTATGTCGCTGGCACCGCCCTGCTTTCCTTTGGTGTCGGCATGGCAGTTGGCGCGGCTCTCTGGGGTGGCTGCCACTGGGGTGGTGGTGGTTGGGGGGGCGGGAACTCTCTCACCGTCAACAACAACAACTTTAACAACTTTAACCGCAACACCAATAACAACTGGTCCGGCGGTAACCGCAGTGGCACGAGTAATTGGCAAGCCGATTCCCAACGCCGTGCAAATAACATGAGTGGTGGCGGCAATCGTATGGGTGGGTCGGGTGGCGGCGCAGGCAGCCGCGACGCTGAACGAGACCAGCTACGGCAGAATCTGGATCGCGGCGGCCTGAGTGGCGGTGATCGCTCAGGCGCTGATCGAGGTGGAGAGCGCACTGGTGGTGACCGTGGTGGATTTAGCGGGGGTGATCGCTCGGGTGGCGACCGCACGGGCGGCAGCCGAGACCCAGGCGGATTCGGTGACACACACCATGCCAATTTTGGTGGCAGCGGATCTCACTTCGGCGGTGGTGGTAGCGGAGGTGGATCTCACTTCGGCGGTGGCGGCGGTGGTGGCGGTCACTTTGGCGGCGGCGGACGTCGCTAATCTCCCTATGTATACAGAATAATCTTTCAGATAAGGAATATCCCATGAAAAAAACACTTCTCACCGCTACTGCTGCAGCACTGACGCTGGGCTTTACTGCCAGCGCACACGCCAATAAAGCGATGAGCACCGAAGAGCTGGTCAGCTATTGTTCGGGCACAGACGGCACCTTTGTCACTTGTGAAATCTACGGCCAAGCTGTGTACGACACCTATCTGGTTTACAGCCAGCACAGAAAATCACCCAAGTTCATCTGCGTAAACCAGCCAGCTCCCCCGCGTAAAGAGGTCATCCAGGAATACGTCAATTGGGCTAAAGCCAACCCGAAATATGCCAAGGCACCGGCAGCCGACACTATCCTGCGCTTTCTGGGTGGTCGCTTCCCCTGTGGCAAGGCTGGCAAGTAAGCATTTAGATTGGAACATTCAATATGATTAAGAAATCCCTGTTAATGGTGCCTGTTGCCGCACTGGCTCTGACTGGTTGCTCAGGTATGAGTGACACACAACAACGCACGCTATCAGGTGGTGCTATTGGCGCAGCCGCCGGAGCTGGCATCGTCGCCATTGCCGGCGCCAATCCGATCTGGGGTGCCCTGGGTGGTGCGGTTGTCGGTGCCGCTGGTGGTTACGTGTATGACCAGTACGAGAAGTCCAAGCAACGTGAATACAACGAAGGCTACCAAGCCGGCAAGAGTTCGAATTAAGTCTTCTTGTTGTGAGTTCCAACAAAAACATAGGCACCTGAGGGTGCCTATGTTTTTATGTCAATGTGAACGTCAACGAGATGTCATCCTAAAGACTGCATATCCACGACAAAGCGGTATTTGACATCGCTTCTCAGCATACGTTCATATGCTTTATTGATATAGTCCATCGGAATTGTTTCAATATCCGAGACGATGCCGTGCTTTGCACAGAAATCAAGCATCTCCTGCGTTTCTGCAATGCCGCCAATCAGTGAGCCGGCAAGATGACGGCGCTTGAAGATCAGGCTAAATACTTGAAAACCGGGATGGGGTCGATCGGGTGCGCCAACCAATGTCATGGTGGCGTCTTTTTTCAGGAGCTGCATATAGGGATCCAGCTCATGCGGGGCGGCAACGGTGTTGAGTATAAAATCCAATTGACCGGCATACTTGGCCATCTGCACCGGATCCTTAGAGATACAAACTTCACTGGCCCCCAAGCGTTTCGCATCTTCGACTTTGCTGGCGGATGTAGTAAATAGCACTACGTGAGCCCCCATAGCATGGGCGATCTTAACACCCATGTGCCCTAACCCACCCAGACCAACGATCCCAATTTTTTTGCCGGGACCGGCCCCCCAATGCTTAAGCGGTGAGTATGTCGTAATACCTGCGCAGAGCAAAGGCGCGACGGCAGCGAGGTCCTTTTCGTCATGGGTGACTTGGAGGGCAAAGGACTCTTTGACCACAATTTGCTGCGAATAGCCGCCAAACGTGTTCTCGCCACCGAAGACGGGGCCGTTATAGGTGCCCGTGAAACCGGATTCACAATATTGTTCTTCACCCTCTGTGCAGGAAACACAACGACCACAGCTATCGACCATACACCCGACACCCGCCAGATCACCGACTTTGAATTTGGTGACATTCGCACCAATCGCCGTGACACGGCCAACAATTTCGTGGCCCGGCACCGATGGGTAGATGGTGTTCTTCCATTCGTTACGGGCAGTATGCAGGTCGGAGTGGCAGACACCACAGAAAAGAATATCAATCTGAACGTCATCGGCAGACAGTGCGCGGCGCTCAATCTCCATGAATGCCAGAGGGCTGGAAGCGCTTTGTGCGCCAAAGGCTTTTACTTTACGCATGAACTCACCCTACCACTTTAAAAATTTTGATGATACTGCAAGTTCCCCTAAGCCTCTTCAGTATCAGATAAGTGACTGCCTTCTCACTTTCATTTGAAACACACCCTATTGCTCAAAAAAGATATTTTTGGGTGTTTTTATCAAAATGTTCAATTTTTGGATGGACAAACCAACTATTCTTCAATATTCTTTACAGAACAATAAATTGACTTAATATTATGTTAGAGAGACTGGTTTACCGCTCCAAAGGTGCGGGCAGCATTGGAAGCCTGAGCCTTTTTAATCTGCTTTCGCAAGCGCGCGTCAAAAATGCCCAACTCGATATTACAGGGCATCTCATTTTTGACGGGGAGTATTTTACGCAATGGATTGAAGGCCCAAGTGCGTCTCTGGATGCGCTCTGGCAATCTCTGCTCAAAGACGAGCGACACACGGAGATTATGCTGATTTCTCGTACAGCCACAGACGAGCGCCGATTTGGATCGTGGACCATGGCTTTTAGCAGTTATTCATCGCTTAACAACTTCAAAATTTCGGGTTTCTTTCCTGTAGATCAAGCATCGATTCAGCAAGCGATAGAGGGTCTTACAAGCCCCATAGATTAGTAGGACTCGAGAGAACGCCTGCGTTTTCGATTATTCACACCACCTATTGATCTTTATGACGTACATCGCCTGAACTACTGAAACCCTCTGACACCTTACTTTGAAATTGCTTCAAAGATAGGGGCGCTCCGAATCCTGAAGCGGATATTGATCTGCAACGTAACCATGGCCTTTCATAACTTTGACAATGACAGCCACAATTGCAACAGTAAACAAGGCCGTCCAGTAAAATACCAAGATTGCAATTACGGCAATATCAATGCTGATGTGGGTGAGTTCAATGTCTATGAGACGTGGGTTCCATTGAAAAAGTCTTGAAAAAATTGAGGGTTCGACAAGGAAAAGCGAGCCCCAAAGCCACCACCATGGAAGCGATCTGAGGATACGAGTTTCTCGGCCTGGTGGTTCTGGACGTGGTCCAGGTAAACGTGTTCCCAAGTTTTGCATGATTGATTTGCCTCCATTCTTTTATAAGGTAGGCATAAATAGATCGATTGTCAATTTGTCCTAGACAAATTGAAGAACAAGGCCTATGCTATGACGGTGTTTTTAGTGGGAGTACGCCATGAGTAATGCGAATCCAATAGCCCCGCGCGACCAAGTTCCCCATCCAGAGGAACGTTCTCAATGGCCAAGCATTCGAAAAATCGGCTGGGCAACGCCTTTTCACTGGCTCAAGTATGGATTCCAAGACCTGTTGAGGTCACAGTTTTCCAGTCTTTTTTATGGGGTTTGTTTTTCTTTGATGGGATGGACGATCGCATTCTTCAACGGTGCATCGTTCGGGCTGACTTTAGCGGCCACAAGCGCATTCATGTTACTCGGACCAATTTTGGCTATTGGTTTGTATAACTTATCAGACCAGATAGAAGAAGGTAAACCCCCCAGCCTCAAAGCTTCTCTGACCGTTTGGCGTGGCAACATGAACAATCTTGCATTATTTGGATTGGTGAGTCTTATTGTTGCTCTGGTTTGGGCTCGAGCCTCGGCTGTGATATTTGCTGTGTTCTACAATACAAGTCTTCCCAGTATGGGTGAGTTCGCAAATGCCGCTCTCACACTTGATAATCTGGATTTCATTGTGGTCTATTTTGGTGTTGGTTTGTTATTCGCCGGATTCATTTTCGCGATTAGCGTCATTGCTGTTCCTCTAATGTATGATCAAAGAAGAGATGCCGTCACTTCCGTGTTACTAAGCCTTGCAGTTGTTGCTAAAAATCCGATGGCCATGCTGATCTGGGCAGCGCTTCTGGTTATTCTTATCTCGATTGGTTTCTTGACTGGATTTCTCGGCTTAATCTACACGGCACCCATTGCTGGCCATGCCACTTGGCATGCTTACCGAAGTCTTATTGTAAAGAATGGCAACAACCCTAGCCCATGATGAAAAGTCTTAATCATCCAATCCGTTGAAGCCTCTTTATTGCTATCGTCACCGCATTGTTGGCGGTCAATTTATAAAAAGTGTGCGGTAGCGTTGGGGACATATCTTTTACAAATCCCACTATTTTAGTAAATTATTGACGTTGTTTTTTGGCTTGGCACTATGTCTGACCCTGTAATACTTTTCTTCATCCTTGGCTTAGGAGCAGGATTAATCCGCTCAGACCTGAAAATACCGGGTGTACTGTACGATAGCCTGAGTATTTTTCTACTTCTGGCGATCGGGCTCAAAGGAGGTGTGGCGCTCTCCAAGCAGCAGCCTGGGGAACTTATTGGTCCAATAGCCTTGGTCGTAAGCGCAGCATCGCTGGTGCCAATCATTGCTTTTCTGGTTACTCGTTACGTAGGTCGTTACGACCGAGCCAATGCAGGTGCCCTCGCCGCTCATTATGGATCTGTCAGTGTTGTAACCTTTGCGGTGGCTTCAAGTTTTTTGATTCGTCAGGCAGTAGCATTCGAAGGATACATGCCGGTGTTTCTAGTGATTCTCGAGATCCCGGGGCTACTTATCGGCGTTGCGCTTGCGCGCATTGGTTCCACCAAAACCCGATGGCAGCCTTTGATACACGAAATCGTAACAGGTAAGAGCATTGTCTTACTGGTCGGTGGATTGGTGATTGGCTATCTGTCCGGTGAAGAGGGCACCACTTCGATTTCCCCACTTTTCTTCGGTCTTTTCAAAGGTTTATTGGCGATTTTCCTGCTGGAAATGGGTCTAGTGACAGCAGGACGCATGACCGATCTAAAGCGCTCCGGTATTTTTCTTGTCGGCTTCGGCGTTGTCATGCCACTAGTGGCAGCATCCCTGGGTCTTATCACGTCTATGGCTCTCAATTTGAGTGTGGGTGGTGCAACGTTACTTGCAACACTTTTTGCCAGCGCTTCTTACATTGCAGCGCCAGCCGCCGTACGCATGGCCGTGCCTGAGGCGAATCCTTCCCTTTCGATTGGTGCCAGTCTTGGCATCACCTTTCCGTTCAACATCACTATCGGTATACCGCTCTACTATGCGGCAAGCCAATGGCTACTTGGAGTAGCAGGATGACATCTCGTCTTGTGGTTCGCAAACTGATAACGTTAATTTGTGAAAGCACGCTTGAAAATGAGCTAACTCAGGCTGTATCGAAACTTGGTGCCAGCGGTTACACCGTAAGTGACGCTCGTGGCAAAGGGGCTCACGGTGTACGTGATGCTTCATGGCCTGAAAATGCCAATATCCGTATTGAAGTTCTGTGCGATGACTCGATTGCCCGCCGGATTCTCGATTTACTAATCGATACTTATTACTCGCACTACACCCTTGTGACGTTTGTCAGCGATGTGGGTGTCTTAAGGCCTACCAAATTTTGATCCGTGATTTTTCAGTCTTTTTAAAAAAGATATAAAGGGCTAACTGAGCTTTTGTGCTAAATTCTGGCCGATTCACCAACAAGCCAGTTCTGCATGAAAAACCTGCCGCCAGAAGATGTGACAAAACTGCTGAACCAAATTGCCCTTGGTGACAATAAAGCGGTAGAAGTTATTTTTCGTCATTATCAGTCAGCCCTGTTTGCCTTTATCCGTCTGCGGGTAAGAGACGATAGCGCTGCCGAAGAGATTCTTAACGATACCTTTATGATCGCTTTTCAGAAAACGGCTCAGTACGACGGCAAATCCGAGTTCAAAACTTGGCTATTCGGTATTGCCAAAAATGTCTGTGGCACCTGGATCCGCAAACAGAACACGGGTATGGCCCGCGCTACCATCGAGATCGACGAAGCGCTATTCGATAATCTCCCTGATCCAGACTGGGACGTGGTCTCACGCCTGGAGTCCCAGGAAATGGATGAGATTCTGCGAGAATGTATCGACAGTCTCCCCATCACGCATCGTGAGGCTTTTTTCTGGACCTGGTTTGAAGAACTACCCATGGACCTCGTTGCGGAACGTCTGTCCTGCCCCGTTGGGACGATAAAAAGTCGTTTGTTCAATGCGCGCGCAAAAATTGCTGATTGCGTAAAAAATGCTTTCGGGGAAGGAACTGCCTGTGTCACCTGAATTAACGACACCCCAAGACAAAGCGCGCTTTGAAGCGTTATTGCCTTTCTATGTCACTCGTCGACTACAAGATGCTGACATGTTATTTGTGCAAACTTATGTTGTGCAGAATCCCGAGGCACGTAAAGCACTAGTATTTACCGAACGGCTGGGGAAGATCATCCGAGAAACTGGCGCACACCGAAATCCAGATCAGGCTTTACAAAGACTACTCGGTCATATTCAACCAGGAAGACGCCTGAGTTTACGCCAGCGCATTTTAGCCAAGCTGCGGACTTTTGGTATATCAACACCTTTAGCAGTTGCCTTCCTTGTGATACTTGGACAAGGGATTGGCTATGGCGCATACAAGATGGGGCTGTTCAGTCAAACAGAGACGACACTCACAGCGCCCGCCAAAGGGGATCTTCGTATTACGCTGAAGCGCGGCTCTGAAATCGCCGCTGTTGTCGCTGTTCTCGATCGGTTTGGGGCACAGATTGTTCACTCCGACATGGCCACCCAGGGTGCCAAGCTCATCGTTTCTATTGTAGACAAAACACAGATTCAGGCACTGATCGATGCACTGTTAGAAATTGGCCTGATCGAATCTGTAGCCGTTTTGCTGTAATTGCAATCGGAACCGCTGCCCAAAGCCTAGGGGGTCTTTTCTTTCAGCTTCTTGTGAATTTCGTCTTCCACGATGCCGATATTCTGCATAAGCTGGAAGTACGCTTCTTTACAGCCATTGGGCACCCAGAGTTTCTGCGACGCGAGAATCAACTGGTCAAGCTCGTGCTCTTGGGCATGAAGCTCGACCACTGTTTCTGACTTAGCAACTTCTTTTTCGATTCCTTTAAGAACGCTATAAGCACGATCGAGGGAGAGTTTGAAATCGACCAGCCGATACTGGGGAGAAATGCGAAGTAAGGGATAAATTATTGCCAACCCCGCTACGAGGTAAAACCAGGCACGATCTAGAAAACTCGCCAGCCAGAAAGGAACGAAGCGATCTAATGGCAGAAGCCCATGCTCGTAGAAACGTTCGGCAATATCACTTTCAGGAACTGTCGGGTCCATGTAGACAGGAAATCCACCAGGGCGATTAAAAAAAGGTTTGTATTCCTTGTTCAGATCTTTTGATGCTTTGAGGAACAGATATTCAATTGCCGGGTGAATGTCGTCATCAACAAGCAAGACGGTCGTTGTGGCAGGCATTTCGACATTTTGAGCGGGGGTGACAGGCTTCATATCGAGCGCACCCCGTGGCACGGTCACCACATCGATGTAGTCGAGATGCTTCGCGTAAGCTTTTGCCATACCGAAATCATAAATCTTGATTTCAGGGTCTTGCAGAATATTCAGTACGTTGCCCGATTCCATCCCGGCAACCAGAGCGACCGCATCAATTTGACCAGCCAGCAATTTCTTAACGCTTGCAACCGAAGGGATTTCTATAAAGTTGGCCTGTTGTGGAAGATTGAGTTCGTGCTGTCTTAAAATAGTTTCAACGAGCGTATGAGTCCCACTGCCCGGAACATTAATGGAGATTTTTTTCTTAGCTAGAAATTCGTTCGGATCATCAAAGTTCCCATTACGGTAAAAGAGCCAGAGCGGCATATAGCCGATGCTCCCAAGCGAATAAATACCTTCACGCTTGACAGTCATACCCCCCTGCGAAAGGGCCACGTGCACCTTTTTGCTTTCAAGGAGTTCGATGTTCTGAGCGGCACCATTTGTTGTTGCCAATTCGAGTTGAACACCGTTATCACTGAAATATTTCTGATAACGCTTTGCCCAGATCTCCAGCGATGAGTTAGGCTGCCCACTGGCAATGGTGATCTTAGAAGGTGGTAAAGGACTAAAGAAATAGAGTAGCGCTAGCAAGCCGACGAGGGATAGCAAAAGCCACTGCCACTGATTAAGCAACATGATTCGAATCGCCCGCAACTCATCCTTGGCAATCTCTTTGAGATGCCCCATGTGATCCGGTTGCAATATGTCTTTCTTTTTCATCCGCACACCTTTGCTTTTGCCCCGTATAATTATAAAGAAGATTGATAAACGAGTAAAAAAACTCCCCAATTTTGCAGAGAAGTCTGGTGACAAACGCTCATAAGAAAATAAAAGTCGCTCTGTTTGGAAGCTATTACCGTGGGTTTCATGTATTAAATGAAATTCTTTATGGTCCATTGCATGACCAACTGGAATTGGTTGGCGTCGCTACCGACAACACTGGATCCAGTTTTATCAGTCGTGACAAACGGGTTTGGCAATACCCACATACACCTGCAGAAGCCCAGATGGTGGCTGACCTAGCCTATCAGCATGACGTGCCCGTTTTTACCGGCCGCGTTAAATCACCTGAGTTTTACGACCTTTTTGAGCAGGTTTGGCACCCCGAATACTGCATTATGGCAACGTTCGGTCAGCGGATTGACCAACGGTTGTTCTCGTACCCCTATGCCGGCTTTTACAACCTGCACCCGAGTGATGATGATGTGTGGCCATCGCGTTATGCTGGTGGCAATCCATTCAAGCAGCTGATTGAAGACGGCGCCCGTGATTGCGTGATGACGCTTCATCGCGTTGATGATGGTTTTGATACGGGAGAACGGATTGCCATTTCAGATCGTATCTATATTCCGCCGGGGGCGAGCGTAACCGATATGCACAAAGCGACCTCACCTCTGGCAGCACTGCTTGTTCGCGCCCACCTGAAAAGTACGCTTCAATCATCTTCGTTCACAGGGTCGACGAATCATGTCTAAATTCTTACGACCGCGCGCAATCCTTAACATTCTCCATTTTGCAGTCACGTTGTTGGCTTGTGGTTTTGCTCAGGCCGGATCGTCCGCATTTTTACCAAGCCCGACCCTGGAAAACATCCGCGCCCGTGGCGAAGTTACGATCGGTGTTAAATCCGATCTGGCACCCTTTGGCTCTGTCGATACCTCAGGCAAACCCATTGGCATGGAGATCGAATTAGCCAAAAAAATTGCCGATGCACTTAATGTTCGGCTCGTGACTAAGGGTGTATCAGCTGAAAACCGCTTTCAACGTCTGGAACAAGGGAACATCGACATTCTTCTGGCAACAGCGGCGGATACCAAAGAGCGCCGGAGTATCGCAACGGCCATTGAACCCAACTATTATGCCGAAAGCGTTAATGTTCTTCTGCCCAAAAACACAAGAGCGAGAGAATGGTCCGATATCCGTGGGCAAACACTTTGCGCGCTTCAAGGGGCCTATTTCAATAAACCGATTTCGCAGCGTCACATCATTGAATTGCAGATGTACCGCAACGTACGTGATGCAGAGATGGCGCTTCGCGACCAGCGGTGCAGCGGTTTTCTCTATACCAACTCGGCACTTCAATACCTGATCAAACAACCCGAATGGTCCGATTATGTCTTAACGCTGCCGCCCAGCATGAACGCGCCATGGGCCATTTACCTCAATCGATCCGAAAAGGGCACTGAACTAGATCAACGCCTGGGAAATCTGGTTGGCCAGTGGCATCGGGATCAAACGCTGATCAAACTTGAATCCACCTGGGGATTGCAACCGACCCCTTTTTTGCAACAGGCACATCTGCTTTGGAACCAGAAAGATGCTGCCGGACACTACGTATGTCAACGAAACTCGTCCGGAGAATGGCCGGTTGAGTGTCGCAATAAGGCATTCGTTACCTCCGAACAGGTCTCGGGCATCACCGGATTTGGTCTTTGGATTAAGGAGACGCTGGGTTTACCACTCTCCATCATTTATGACCCTTTTGACGCGCAGCGGTACGTTTTTGGTGCACTTTGGACTTTGGCGTTGTCGGCATTCTCCATTCTGGGTGCTCTGCTGCTAGGCTACTGGGGAGCTCAAAGAATCATAACGGGTTCGCGACTCACAAACGGGATCGTTAAGCTCATTGCCAATTTTGCGCGTATGACGCCCCCCTTGCTTCAGATGTATCTGGTCTTTTTTGGCCTAGGAGGTCTGTTGCATAACGCTTTTGACATCACACTTTCACCCTTTCTGGTGGCTGTGTGGGCGCTCAGTTTCTATCACGGCGGGATGATCGTCTTTACCTTCCTGGAATCGGCCAGGCTTAAGCAGAAATCTGCGCCGGACTTCCGACTGACCCTAGCAAACTTGCCCAGTCTTATAGAACACTCGGCGATTGGTCTGCGGACAGCCGTGAACAATCTGACGAAAGCAACAACCATCGCCTCTGCAATAGCAGTCCCTGAGTTGCTGACGGCAACAATTGCCATCATTGCAGACCAGGGCAACGCCGACGTGATGATGAATCTACTGCTCATCGTTTTTTATCTCCTCTCCGCGATGTGGTTATCGGTCGTTTTCTGGGTGGAACGTAGAGTCATACTTCTGAGCCAGGGAGGCCGCTAATGGAGACCTTGAACACCCTGCTAACCTGGCTTCCCTATCTGCTGGGCGGCTTCCTCAAAAACATCCATATCGCACTCCTCGCCATGGCGATTGGCAGTGTTCTCGGGGCGCTATTAGCGCTGTTGAGATTCTCCCCGAAACGTAGTGTTCAGCTTTCCGTAGATGCCACAACGTCATTTTTTCGTAATGTGCCCACACTGGTCATTCTGTTCTACCTTGCGACACTCCTACCGAATCATTGGACGCTGATGGATGGCTTTGTTATTCCCTTGTCTCCGTCCTTGAAGGCCAGCCTGGCACTCGCCAGCTCACCTCTCGGTTTTACCGCATGGAATCTTTTTGCATCCATCGAGAACTGGAAAAAGGGAGATCATCATGCAGCCATGCTTTTTATCCCTAACTGGATGGGTGCATTTCTGGTCACCACGCTTGCTTCAAGCGTGTCGTCGCTGGTTGGCGTGGATGAGCTTGTTGGGCGCAGCAATAGTGTGATCAATGCAACAGATAACCGCTACATGATCCCGGTTTACCTGCTGGCCATGTGCATGTTCTTCGGTTTCTGCTTCAGTGTCAGCGCCCTACTCGGCCAACTTAGACGTGTCATCATGCGATCACGCATCTAACGCTATATGTTATCAGCGATTTTTTGATAGCTTGTATTGGTCAACCTAGCCACCTCTTGCGATACATGCCCAGTGGGTCATGTTCGTTCATTTGTTTGCCCACGTTGAAATGACGGCCACCTCGGGGATCTGTGCCACGACCGGCGATATACAGCCAGTTTCCCTGGTTGCTATAGACATCAAAGTCCATGAGTTGCGACTCGAACCATGCAGCACCCTGTCGCCAGTCTCCGTGCATATCGTATATCCAGTAACTCGCCACGATCTGCCGCATACGGTTTGACAGGAACCCCGTTTCAGAAAGTTCTTTCATCCCGGCATTGATGAATGGTTCATTGGTCTCGCCCGTAGTCCATTGTTCAAGGGCATATGGTGAGTTTCTATTGACGGGTTCATGACTCAAACCCCGTGCATTAAAAAGCGAAATGCCATATTTGGTCGCCAGAAATTGAAAATAATCCCGCCAAAGCAACTCAAACCAAAGCCAATAGGTCCCCTCGTTGGCACCATAGTGAGACTCATAGGCTTTGAGGTCTCTGGCGATCTGTCTGGCCGACACACAACCCATCGCCAACCAGGGTGAAAACTTACTTGATGCATCAAAACCGATAATCTGATTGCGAGTCTGTTTATAGGTGTCAGGTAAACGCCTGAGAAAATAGCTGTGGACGTGGGCCAAGCCCGCTGTGGTACCGCCGCTGAAAAGACGATCACCTGATCTTCCATACCGGGTTTGATGGTTACATGCCGATGAGGGTGTATCAGCAGGTGGTGGCGGAATCATTCTGGGTATCGAGAGCGGGTCTGCTGCATACAGATTTTCCGCTTCAATGCTTTTCCGGAACAGGGAAAAGACATCCGGCATTGAGGTCAACGCAAAGGGGAGATCATTCGGCTCAAGCATGCTGGATTGCCAGAATGTATGCACCTTTATTCCGAGGTTTTTGAGTATCTGAATCTGCGCTTTCTCTTCTGGAGCCTCGATCTCTTGGGTATATATGGTCAGAGCACCGTACTGATATGCGAGGCTCATAAATATATCGGCAGGATTTCCGTAAAACTCCCACAATCCGGAGCCAGCCTGTTCTAACTGTGAGCGGAGATCCAGGATAGATTCCTGAAAAAATCGCCTACGATGCTGACCTTCGCGCACAAAGCCCCATGGGGTATGCATGAAAATCTGCGGATCGTGAGTGACCATCGGCAACAATGTCTGACTCGCGTCACAGGCGCTGACAAACGCCGGGTTATCCGCAAGACGTAAATCATTTCTAAACCAGAAAACCGTTAAACTCACGAGACACTCCTATTGAAGATAGGTGCAGATTTTCGCAGATCCCTGTACACACCGAATGCCGGAGAGCATCATGCAACAACAATGACCATGGCCACTGAAACCCCTAAATATGCAGTAATCGTTCAAGACGGCGATTTTGAAATACGTCAGTACGAGCCGCGCATCATCGCCGAAATATCCGTATCTGGAGACATTGATGCCGCCTCCAGTGAGGGATTCCGTACACTGGCAAGCTTCATTTGAGTTTACAATGCCTCGTCAGTACACCATGAAAACCCTGCCTACACCCAACAATTCCGCTATACACATCAAAGAGATTCCTACGAGCACTTATGCCGTCGTTCGTTACGCCGGATTAAATACAGAACATCGGATCAATCAAGAAACACGACGGCTAGTTGACTGGATCGGTAGCCAGAAGGTGCATGCGATCGGAACCCCTGAATTAGCCAGATACAACCCGCCCTGGACTTTGCCGATGTTCAGGCGCAATGAAATCCTGATTCCCATTATTAACAGTCCAGCAACCTCATCCAGTCTTCCTAACTAATCGCCTCGGGCAGAGGGTCGAAAATCCATGGCGGTCGACCAGCATTTTATTTTATCGGCACTTGGTCACCAAAGATAATTTTCAGAAACGAACAAAATGAATGTCATTGTTGTTGGTGCCGGTATCGCTGGCTTATCCTGTGCCCGTTCTTTGCAGTCAGCGGGGCATACGGTCGTTATTGTTGATAAGAGCCGCGGGCCCTCTGGTCGCATGAGTACCCGACGAGCGGATCATTCTCAATGGGATCATGGTGCCCAATATTTTACTGCGCGTGATCCGCGTTTTAAGGCGGAGGTTTTCCGTTGGATCCAAGGTGATGCCGTAGCCCCTTGGCCAATTGATATCGCGGTGATTGGAGAAGCAGCGGCTCATGTTCAAGAAGCCGGTCTCGTTCGATATGTTGGCACTCCTCGAATGACCTCGCCGGGAAAGTGGCTGTCTGAATCCTTGACGCTTGAACTTCAACATACCGTTATTTCAGTGAGGATGACTGGCTCCAAGTGGTTAGTGACAACGCTCGAGCAGGGTGACATGGGTACCTTGTTTGATGTACTGGTGCTGGCCATTCCCGCACCTCAGGCCACCCCTTTGCTAACACCACTGGATCACCCGTTCGCCGAGCAAACAGCCAGTGTCAAAATGGTTGGTAGCTGGACGCTGATGCTACGTTATCAGCAACGCCAGAATATCGGTTTTGACGCAGCATTCATCAATCAAGGCCCACTTAGCTGGATTGCTCGCGACAGCAGTAAGCCTGGACGCAACGCTGACAACGAAACCTGGGTTCTGCAAGCCTCTGCCACGTGGAGCGAACGTTACATCGAGGCAACTCCTACGGCTGTCATTCCTGAACTCTTGGCTGCCTTCAAGGATTTAGGCGGCACAGACCCACAAGAATGTATCGCTCATCGTTGGCGCTATGCAGACATCCCGACCCCGCTGACGGAAGCCTGTTTTTGGGATGATTCAAGCAAGCTCGGAATTTGTGGCGACTGGATCAATGGTGGCAAGGTCGAAGGTGCCTGGCTGAGTGGCTTGAATTTGTCGGAAACAATTAGCAAGTGCGAGCCGAAGCACCATTCACAAACCTGATCAGGGTGGCCAACTCAGAATCCTGTAAGCCCACTGTTTTCTGAGTCAGCCTATTTTTATCCGCATGAATACTTTTGAGTTTTAGCCAATGAGTGACGAGATCGCAAAAAAAGCAGCCCCATACATGATGGCGGCTCATGAAAAGGCATGGCTACTGGTCCTGGAGTCTGAACGCTTTGACGAGGAAGAAATCAACGGTTTAGTTGCAGCGCTGTTCGACAATGCCATCAAATTTGCCATCACTATTGACGATAAACGTGTCCGTGCGGAATCTTCTAAAAACGCGGGAGAAGTGACCGCGCTGAGGACCTTGGTTGATTACGTCTATGAAGCTCAGAAGCAAGGGCAGCATCAGTCATTGGACAGCTTCTTCAGCAAGATCGTACCTGCCGTGAAAGCTAATTCGCAGTTTCACAATTCAATTATTGCTCTTCTCGACCATTTTTCCAAAACAGAGTCCGCAATTGACAAATCCAAGTATGAGAAAGATCTCTCGCTTCTAAGAAGAATGCTTGGAACCACTTAGCCTAAAAACCCAAATTTCTTATTCTGCGGAACAAGGGAGTTTCCCACAGTCTTTCCACACTCGCCCCCTGAAAATGGGTGATCATGCGTAAAGTTGAATGATAAATTGTGGGAGGTTGACAAAAGCGACTCGGTGATTACGTCGCATCTCACCTGTTTAAGTATTTGTTTTTATTGTTTTAATTTTATGGCGCCCAGGAGAGGACTCGAACCTCCACACCTTACGGCGCCAGAACCTAAATCTTAAATACTGAGAAATTCATTTTTCTGAAACCCGCCTCTGTGTTGAGTTTCAGACTTTGATCTATGGACTTCACCCGCTTTACTAGACAAATATCAGCTTCCAAATTGTAACTGCTCGAACTGCATTGGGCTGAGCTGATTCAGGTGGCTGTGACGCCGCTTGCGATTGTAGAACACTTCGATGTACTCAAAGATTTCTGATTGGGCTTCCTCCCTGGTTGCGTAAATCTTCTTCTTGATGATTTCCTTCTTCAAGCTGCTAAAGAATGATTCAGCAACGGCATTGTCATAGCAGTTGCCGCGACGGCTCATGCTGGGGATGAGTCGGTTGTCTTTGCACCATCTTGCAAAGTCATCGCTTGCGAACTGGCTGCCTTGGTCTGAATGAATGATGACAGGTTGCTTAGGCTTGCGCCGCCAAACCGCCATAAGTAATGCATCCAGAACAATGTCCGTCTTCATGGTGGGCTTCATTGACCAACCGACGACCGTTCGCGAGTACAGATCAATCACTATCGCCAGATACAACCAGCCCTCATAGGTGCGGATATAGGTAATATCCGTGACCCAAGCTGCGTCTGGTTTGTCCATCGTCAACTGCTGCGATAGGCGGTTGGGCGCTGCTTTTGCGGGCTTCCCGGATAGGTGACGGGGTCGTTTGTAACCCCGTACTGACTTGATTTTAGCTTCGCTCATCAAGCGAGCCACCCGTTTAACACCACAATGATGTCCAGCTTCACGCAAATCGCGATGGATGCGTGGGCTACCGTAGATGCCATAGCTATCTTCATAAGACCGCTGGATCTCAATCAAGATACGTTCGTCTTCAAGTGCCCGATTGGATAGCGGTGCAGCTTTCCAGGCGTAATACCCGCTACGATGCACTTTTAAGACACGGCACATGCTGCTGATCTTAAATTGCGTCTGATGCTGTTCTATGAACGTGTACTTCACTCTGGCTGACTGGCAAAGTACACGGCGGCCTTTTTTAATATATCTCGCTCTTCAGTAGCGCGCCGCAAGGCTGCATTTAGTCTGGTAACCTCTTGTTTCAAAGCAATTACATCGGAACTTAACTTCGGCTCATTGAGTGCCGCAAACTCTTTCCGCCACTTGTAAAGACTTTTGGTAGAAACACCCAGGTTCTTGGCAACATCGGCCACTGAGTGACCGCGTTCCGTGATTTGCTTGACTGCCTCGGACCTAAATTCGTCCGGATATCTCATTCCCTTCATACCGCTTCCTCCATTCCGTTTTAGACATTATGAGTTGTCTACCGAAACGGGTGAAGTCCAATAGGTATAGACTGTTACAAGAATCTAGTGCGTCTTAAATTTTTAGATTTTCACTTCAAGGAATAGTGTCTGAGCCTACTTTACATTTCAATCAGAACTAAATTTATCATCGTACTGCTGCTTGCCAGCTGGTGGGCGATCTTGTCCTTATATCTGGCCAAACCCTGGTTTAATGATCTAACGGCTGTGACAGGACCATGGGTAGCGGCCTACCTGATTGGTTTTATTGCCATTATTCCTGGCTTCATGAATGCTTTTGTTGTGGCATCACTCATACTGGATCGTCGGCCGACACATACCCTGCCACGGCTATTTCCACCCATTACAGTGCTTGTTGCCGCATACAACGAAGAAAAGGGCATCCACGACACCCTAACGAGCCTTGGGTGCCAAGATTACCCTGCGCCTATGCGTATTATTGTTCTGAACGATGGCTCATCAGATGAAACGGCGAGCATTGCAAGGTCATGCCAACGGGAAAGCGATGAGTTACAAATTCTTAATTTCGACCAGAACCACGGCAAAGCCTACGTACTCAATATCGGCCTAAAAAATGCCACTACGGACATTGTTCTAACCGTGGATGGAGACTGCTATGTGAAAAGCAATGCTGTCAGAAACCTCGTGGAGCGATATTTATCAGACCCCACCAACACGGCTGCCGTAGCCGGTGAAATACTGATACGAAACTCGCGCCAAAACTGGATTACTAAAGCTCAGGAATGGGATTATTTTCTTGGGATTGCATCAATTAAAAGAATTCAATCACTATTTCAGGGCACGCTCGTCGCACAGGGCGCATTTTCACTTTATGACCGAAAGGTCATTGAATCTCTGGGAGGCTGGCCGAATACGGTCGGCGAAGATATTGTGCTTACCTGGAAGATTCTTGATGCAGGCTACCGGGTGGGCCATGCGGAAGATGCCTGCGTGTTTACACGATGCCCAGATACCCTAAAAGGCTTTGTTCGCCAGAGGCAACGCTGGTCCCGTGGGCTTATAGAAGCCTTCAATGCTAACCCCTGTATCCTTTTCAAACCCAGAATGACCACGATATTTATTTGGTGGAACCTTCTATTCCCGCTGATGGATCTGGCCTACACCATTGGATTTATTCCAGGGATCTTGCTTGCCTGCTTCGGTTACTTCTGGATTGTTGGTCCGATGACACTGGCACTTTTGCCAGTAGCAGCCGTTCTTAATCGGATCATGCTGCATGCCAGCGAAAAGATGTTCAGGTCTGAAGGTCTTGTGATTCGTAAAAATTTATTCGGTTTTCTCTTTTACATGCTGGCGTATAGCATGATCCTGCAACCGGCGTGCGTTTTCGGTTATCTCTCTGAACTGCTGAAGCTACGCAAGTCTTGGGGCACAAAGTGAGTCGCCATTTTATAGTGCTTTGCTTGCTGCTATCGGCAACGATAGCAGCACAGGCCGATGAACCGAACGACAGCACAAACTGGCGACAGGCAATATTGATACCCAGTTTTTTTGGAATGGCTGATAGTGAAGGTTTCAGTACCTATCGTTACAAAACAGGGATACTCCCCCTTTATGAACACGGCGACCGCTATACAGGGGTTGAATATCAGCGCAATCAGTTTTCCCAGAACGGCTGGCACTCCTTTGCTAACGAAACCCGAATTGTCACCAAGGCCATAAATCCACGCTCTGGACTTGGATACAACCTGAATCTTGGTTACAACCGTGAAAACAGTTTCGGTCTATTAACTACCGACAGTCAGTACAGTCTTAACCTGACTGATAAGGTCAATGCTGAGCTTATGGTGACCCGTGATCGGGTAGAAACTCAAAATGCGATCAACAACAACGTCTACTACACCATGACCGGCGCGAGTCTTGAATACAAGCCATTCGAACGGCTCACGCTGATTGGTATGGGCGGCGACATGTTCTTTTCGGATACAAATACCAGAGCGTTTATGCGTCTAAAGGCTGTCTATGATCTGATCCCGGATTATGGGGTGACGCTTCAGGCACGATATCGTCAATATCATGACAGTAATGTCAACGTGACCAACAACTACTTTAATCCGGAAGACTATTACGAAGGCATGCTGGCGCTTGGTATTCGCAAGAGAATCAACGGCTGGATCCTGAATGGCACAGCTGGCCTTGGTCAACAAGGTATCAACGACCAGTCTACAACTACCACCCAACTTCTTGAGGCCGGTGCTACCAGCCCAATTTCCGGAAATCTGTTCTTTAGAACACGCCTTGGTTATGGCAAATCTGCGGGCTTTCTCGGCCCGGATTACTCCTACCGGTATTTGATGCAAGAGTTAATCTACGCATTCTGAGTCGCACTGCCAAAGACGACCAGACAATTTCTTCCACAATCCTTGGCTTGAAACATCGCTTTGTCAGCTTGGTCAACAAGATCGTCCTTAGCGTTGAACTGATCAACAACCATAGATGACAAACCAATACTTACCGTGACTTTTAGCTCCGGTGATGACGCTAATCCGGTTGGCATGATACGAACCGCATACAGAATTCGTTGACCCACATGAACAGCCCCTGCTTCGTTGGTTCCTGGTAGAACAATTACAAACTCTTCTCCGCCCCAGCGACACAAAAAGTCAAACGGCCTATTCAATTGATTTTCCAAAAGGCGGGAAAGCCTTATCAATACTTGATCCCCAGATTCATGGCCAAACTGATCGTTCAGATGCTTAAAGTAATCAATATCAATGAAAAGAACGCTAATAGGTTCTTTGTTGCGTTGCGACTGCCTCATCAAATCGGGCAACTCTTCATCCAAGCCTCTACGGTTATATAACCCCGTTAAAGCATCACGTATTGAACGCTCTTGCATTAAATGAAAGTCGATTGACTTCTGATAAAACAACCAGAAAAGCACAGAGACGACGACCACAGCAACAGCCCCGTAGATCAACAGGTACATTTGATCTGAAAAGTACCCAGAGACAACACCGGCAAGCGGAACAGATGCCATCGTGATTAAACCAAAATCAGGCGACTTCATGAAAGCGGAAATGTTAGTCCCAAAGCCAATGCCGTATTCTAGAGATCCTCGCTGCTGGTTGAGGCTGTTAATCCTTTGAATGTATGCTTGATTCGATTGAAGATCGGGTTCGGAAGAACCGGCATCGCTCCTGGGATAGATAAATACAACTTGTCCATCCGGCAATATGCTCTGAAACATTCCCGATTTATCTGAATAGGTAAGATTGATCAGACTTGAAAGATCGTCGACTTTGATCTGTTGGGCGAGTACCCCATTAAAATTACCTTGCCGATCGTGCAGCGGTACTGCCATATGAAACACTTCAACCCCAGTTACACGGGCCGTTACCAGGTTGCCTATAGCGAATTTAAGTTCTGGGTTATTTTGTATCTCTCTAAAGTATCGCCTGTCTGATACGTTGATATCCGGCAATGAGCTATCGGCACTTTGCGCAACAATTTTGCCACCCTTGTCGATATAAAAAAGACGCCCAAATACATCATCCCGCTTATATTGGCCGAATTGCAGGATCGAGTTTCGAAGCAAGCGGTGGATTTTGATTGCACTTGCATCGCTATCTTGTTTAAAAATCGCTTCTTGTAAGTCTCTGTGAGTAATCCCAAGCAGTTTGAGTGCATCCTGCAAACTGGCATCTAGCATGCCGGAAACCATGCTGGCATTATGAAGCAGATTCACTTTCGTGGTTTTAACCTTGTCTAACCAATTTCTAGATAACGAAATGACAATACCCACAAGCATAACGACGATAGTTATCAGATATACCCGAATGATATAACGGGCATTGCGTCGGGACTGATCAACTAGTTTAAAGTTCATTAGCCAGTATCTAGCCTGCTAGGACGTGAGCAAAATCAGAGGCGCCGGAATTCACGGTGATAAACCTCAGGAAACCGATAGCCCTTGTTCCGGAACAAATCAAGACAGGCTTTTACCGCTTCCTGATCGTATAGCACACCGCTGTTTATCTCAATTTCTTCTAGTGCATGGTCAACGCCTTTAGATGATCGATAGGGCCGATCACTCGACATGGCTTCAACCGTATCGGCTACAGCGATGATTTTTGCCTCAACCAAAATATCATTTTCCTTGAGGGCATTGGGATAGCCACTGCCATCAAGTCGCTCGTGGTGCTGCAGAATAATATCGGCCACAGGCCATGGGAAACTTAGTGGCTTGAGGATCTCGTAGCCTGCCTGAGCGTGACTTCTAAGCATCATGACCTCATACGAAGTAAGCGTGGAAGGCTTGGTGAGTATCTCGGTAGGTATGCTGATTTTACCAATATCATGTACCTGCGATGCAAAGCGGATGCCATCTATCAGTGATGGCGCAAGTTTCATCTCATGAGCAATCGCCACAGACAGATCCGTCACACGTTTCTGATGGCCTGCTGTGTATGGGTCTCTGGCCTCAATAACGTTCGACAGACTATCTATTACTTCATACATCTGTTGTGCAATCTTCGTTTGTTCTTGAGCAAGCGCAACCTCCGCCTGTTTTCTTTCGCTAATCTCTCGGATGTTGCACTGAATTACCGTGAGCCCATCCACACGATATGAGTTCGCTATAAACTCGACGGGTACTGTCTTGCCGCTTTTAGATACCAGTTCGATGTCTTCAAAACGTGCATAGCCCTCCTCAACAATCTTGCGTTGAACCGCTTCTGCCTTTTTCCTATCGGCTAATAGCCCCAGTTCCCATAGCTGTTTACCCAAAACTTCATCATGGCTGTACCCCAGAATATTAAGAATGTAGGGGTTGGCATCTTCAATCCGGCCGTCGGGAAAATCGAGTAACAAAATACCATCTTGCGCCGCTTCAAAAAGGCGCCTGTACCTTAACGATAGTTCGTCTAAATCATGTTTTTCTGAGGTCATTTATTTTTACTGGATTGTAATCAACCGACTCATCCTACCCCTTTGGTACAGAATTTGATAATTATTTAAAAAACAAGTCGGTAATCGTTACTTTTTAGGGCGGCATGAAATGCCAAACCATTCACATTCATATGCGATTTTTAAGTTGATAATTTAATCAAGTCAATAGTTGATGTTCGCACCAGATGTTTTATCTGTTGCGCACCACACTTAAAACCAAAACATTTTGGTATATTTTTCCCACTGTCTTCCCACACTCAGATCATAATTGGTCAGCAGCATGCGACTTCCGTGCAGGCAAATTTCGACGTCAGTTTTTCCTAGCTACAAAATGACAGATGCCGTCTAACAGGCGGCTTCTAGGTGCATTGTGGTGCCCAGGAAAGGACTCGAACCTTCACGAATTTCTTCGCCAGAACCTAAATCTTAAATAGCGAGAATTCCGCTTTTCTGAAAACCGCTTCTGGCTTGTGTTTCAGGCTTTGATGTATTAAATTGTTTTGCATTTCCCACAATTTTTCCCACGCTTTTGTGGGAACGCCACCAACCAACTACAAATTCAATATAGGAGTACTGCGAGTTGAACTAGGGACAAAAAAACCAAAGCGCCACACCTGGTTTGTGCTTAACAAACAACGTAACTGATGGCCATTGATCCCAAGGATTGCTGTAAATTACTCATCACCCATCAACATTGGAGATACCCAATGCGTAAGAGTTTCCGCTCAGTCGCCTGCATAATTGCGCTTTCAACCTTCGGATTTTCACAAGTCCAGGCATGCACGAGCCTGATCGTTCCAACCACTGAAGGCAGCTACGTCTATGGGCGCACGATGGAGTTCGGCATTCCGCTAAAATCTGAAATCATGGTTACGCCTCGCAATTATGACTTCCAAGGCGTAGGAAATGATGGAAAGCCTGGCACTGGTCTTAGTTGGAAATCAAAATATGCGGTTACAGGCATGAATGCCCTTAGCCAGCCAATTTACGTAGACGGCATGAATGAAAATGGCATGTCGGGCGGTCTGATGAATGCCCCAGGGACCGCTGTTTACCAAAAGCCTTCAGAGGCTGACTCCAAGAACAGCATTGCCTCGTATCAAATGCTGGTTTATGCCTTAAGTAATTATGCATCTGTTGAAGAGGTAAAAAAGGGTTTCTCACAGATTTTTGTGAACAGTTCCCCACTGGGTGCTTACAACGGCGTTGTGCAAGTCAGAATGCAGCTACATGACGCTCAAGGCAAGAGCATCGTCGTTGAGTATCTTGATGGGAAGCTAGTCATTCATGACAATCCAATCGGCGTCACAACCAATGACCCGCCGTTCGCCTGGCACCTAACAAATCTTGGGAATTACGTGAATCTGACCCCAGTTGAGCATAACGCCATCTCTATAAAAGGCCAGAAAATAAGTCCTCCAAGCTCTGGCAGCGGTTTGGCGGGAATTCCTGGCGATATGCTCAGCACAAGCCGTTTTGTGAGAGCCGTAATCTATTCTTCATCAGTACCCAAGGGCAGTGCCAAACAACAAGTTAATACTGTTTGGCACATTATGGATAACTTCGATATCCCACCAGGCTCAATCAACCTACCAGCAAGTAACCCTTATGGTGGCGGTGCTGGTGGCTATGAATATACTGAGTGGACTGTGATTGCAGATCCCGCGAACCAAATCTACTACGCAAGAACATTTGAGAATCCATCGCCGCAGGCATATGACTTGAAGAAAGCGGATGTGAATGCCAAGGAGCTCAAGTTCATAAAGCTAAACACAACACCATCAATTCAATCACTGAATTAGCAATACGTGGATTTACTTCTGCCCACGGAGTTCTGGGAGTTCATGAATCAGAAAAATTACCCGCTAAGGCAGAAAACCTTAGCGGTTTTCTTCTAACAACCCACCATTCACCATTTCATAGACAAGTTAATGGTTGGGGCGCAAGATGGGGTTTGGCAAATCAAAGGAGACCGCCATGGACGTAATCAAACGAATTCTGGATGAGACAAAAGGGTCAATTCCGTCCAACTCTGCCACTGCATTGGCAATCATGCATAACTGTAGACCTGAATCTATTGCAGCCTTCGCCGTCCAAGATGGCCTACAGTCACTGGCTGCGTCGCTTTTTTCAGCTATTGAGGTTGGGAGTGGTGCTTCCGAAAAACCTTTGGCATGTGTTCGGTCACGCCTTATTGAGGTTTACCAAGGGCTGCCGCCAAACTCTATGACGGCAAAACTAATCGCCTCGGCAGCCCGACTTGAAGAAATTTCTGAGGCTGCACAAAGCGAAGGTTTGGACTCGGTAACGGCCATGTTGGCAGAAGCAGAGCAAGAGGGCGGAGAGCAATAGGTGTTTTTAACCTGACTTAAAGAGCTAATGAAAAAGCCAACCTCAATCGGTTGGCTTTTTTTCAACTAGAAGCGGTTACTTATTTTTTGTAGCTTTATTCAAAGAATTGACATTTTCTTGCGCCAAGTCCGAAGCCTGCTTCGTTACTTTGTTTAGATAGTCATAGGCTTTAGTCATGGCGGCAGATGCTTGCTTGACCGCTGCAAGTGCAGCGTCTGCACCAAAGGGCGACGCAGCAGCAGCTTTTTCAGCCATCTCTTGAGTTGCCTTGTTGAATTGTACGAACTGCGCCTGAATCAGCTTACTGAATTCGCCAGCTGCACCCGAGGAGATCTCGTAAACGTTACGAAAATAATCAACGCCGCTCTGCATAGCTGGTTGGACTGCTGCACTATGTAATGCAGCTAGTTCTTCAGGACTTTTTGCGCGAAGAGCTGCAGTTGAATTTGTTGTTGCTGCATTAATGGTTTCCTTTGCAGCCAGTAGATTTAATGCAGCGTAACTTTCTGCCGTTGCCATGGCAGTGTTAGCAACTGCAAGTAGAGAGTCTATCGCTGCTTTGTTTGCGGCGACGAGTTGCTCATTGTCAAGATTGTCCACGGCTTACTCCTTTAGGTTGAGTGTTTCAAGTTACACTTGCTTCATCATACAGCGATATAGTGCTTACAACCCCTTCTTTTTTTAATCATCACAAAGCCTATGCCCTTTATCCAGATAGACATATCTTTGGCTTACCATGTGAGTCAAACAGGTGCCGACTTTATACTCAATATTGAGGGTGCTAAGACCAAATCACAGACAATTGCATGTGAGTCACTGTCGCTCAGTCAAAACCTCTTTATTAATCGTTATGTTGAAACTGTTGGGAAGAATCGTTTTTTGAGATTCCATGCATTTCAAGGCGAACTTGAAATTAAATATACAGCGGATATTCAGCTTAAACATCTCTTCCTTAATTCGACAGACATCGAAGAGATACCGATTAACGAGTTGCCGAACGATGTCCTTACCTATCTTTACCCAAGTCGTTATTGCCAGTCTGATCGCTTGACCCAGTTGGCAATGAAACAATTTGGTGGATTGCCCAAGGGTTACGATCGAATAGCAGCCATTCAGGAGTGGGTTCGTAGAAACGTCACCTTTGAAATGAAGTCTAGCAATTCATCGACTTCAGCCCTTGAAACACTCTCTGCTGGGACTGGTGTTTGTCGTGATTTTGCACACCTCATGATTGCATTGTGTCGTGCGCTAGGTATACCTGCCCGTTATACAACGGGAATTGATTACGGCGCAGATCCTGCACTTGGCCCGACAGACTTCCACGCCTATGTTGAGGTGTATCTACGGAATCAATGGGTCATTTTTGACCCATCGGGCGTCACAACCACCCTGGGTCTCATCCGAATAGGAACAGGCAGAGATGCTGCGGATGTTTCATTTGCATCTATCTATGGCGATGTAACTTCGAGGCAGCCATGCATCAACATCAAGGCTAGTGATGATAGCGACAGGGGTTTGAGTCTTCCAACACTTGTCCAGTCTGTATTGTCCACTGATTATTAGATTGTAAAGTTGATTCGTCTTATGCTCGCCATTGTGCAGTAAAAACTCGAATACATAGGCAGTTTTGACCATTACAACCATAAAGCTGCAAGTGTACAAATTTAGTTCTTTGCACTCATGGTCTTTAGGAGCGCGTCTTTTGGCACCAGAACTTTTATCTGGTGCTCAACATTTTAAATACTTAATATTCTTTGGTAATTTTTCCCCACAGTCTTCCCACAAACAAATCATAATTTGACAGCGTAATGCGGCTTGTGGGCGGGTCAATTCACATAGGAAATATTTGATACGAAAAATGCCAGAAGCCACCTGTTAGGCGGCTTCTAGATATATTGTGGTGCCCAGGAAAGGACTCGAACCTTCACGAATTTCTTCGCCAGAACCTAAATCTGGTGCGTCTACCAATTTCGCCACCTGGGCAGGTGCCATTTGCGAGCTGTGATTCTAACACTGAAGCGCTTATTACCCTACACTTCGCCACATGGCTTTGAATTCCACCGACCATTACGAAAACTTTCCCGTAGCCTCGCTGCTGTTGCCCCGCCCGTTACGGCAACCCGTGGCGGCTATTTACCGTTTTGCGCGCAGCGCCGACGACATTGCCGACGAAGGCACTGCGAGCCCGGATCAACGGCTTGCCCAGCTGCGGAGGTACGACGATGCGCTGCTCCGTATCGGATCGGGGCGGCCCGTCTCTGATGATCTGGCACCGGTATTCCAACCTCTGCGGGAAGCGCATCTGCGTATCGGCCTTCCATTACTACCTTGCCATGCCCTGCTCTCGGCTTTTATGCAGGATGTGCAGCAGACACGCTACGCGACTTACGATGAACTGCTCGATTACTGCGACCGCTCAGCAAACCCGGTGGGACATCTGATGCTGTTTCTTTTTAAGTCGGACACCCCAGAGCACCTGGCCATGTCGGATGCGATCTGTACCGCCCTGCAACTCACCAATCACTGGCAGGACATTGCCGTGGATGCCCGCAAAGGTGCTAACAGCCGAGTCTATCTGCCGCAGGATGAACTCGCGCTCTGGGGCTATCACGATGACGATATTATTTCCGGAAATGGTATGCGGTGCGATCCCCTGCGCTGGGCAGCATTTATGCGGTATCAGACGCAACGCGTCAGAAGTCTATTTGATGCGGGTGATGCGCTCCCCGATCAGCTGGGCCGGCAATCCTGGCGGATTGGACACGAGCTGCGGCTCACAGTCGCCGGTGGCCGGCGCATCCTTGACAAAATCGATACCATTGCCGGGGATGTCTATACGCGGCGACCCAAACTGACCTGGCGGGATTGGTTCTCCATGTTCTTCTTTTCCACCGGACGTTAATCTGCCAAGGTCACCCCGCGTGCACTACAATCTCATCCGATGAATAACCACGACTACTGCCAGCAGAAGGTTGCCGAAAGCGGCACCTCGTTCTACTACGCCTTTCTATTTCTACCGCCGGAGAAACGTCAGGCCATTCATGCGCTGTACGCGTTCTGCCGGGAAGTCGATGACGTGGTGGATGAGTGCGATGACCCGGCCATTGCTGCGGCCAAATTAAGCTGGTGGCGACAGGAAGTGGCACTACTCGAGTCTCCTGCTGGCCAAACCCAGCCTACGCACCCGGTGACGCTGGCGCTCAGGGACGTTCGGCAGCGTTTTGATCTGCCGCTGGAATACTTCGACGAGATCATCGACGGTATGGCGATGGATCTCGAATATAGCCGTTACCCGGACTTTAAATCCCTGTCGCTGTATTGCTATCGGGTGGCCGGGGTTGTGGGGCTGTTGTCGGCCGAAATCTTCGGTATGACGGATCGCAAAACCCAGCGCTATGCTACGGAGCTGGGTACCGCACTGCAACTGACCAATATCATCCGCGATGTGGGTGAAGACGCCCGGCGCGGCCGGATCTATCTGCCAGTCGATGAACTGCAACGCTTTAACGTGCCGGCAGCCGATATTCTGAATGCGCAGGAAACGCCGGCGTTTCTGGCGCTGATGCAGTTTCAGGGAGATCGTGCCCAATCCTATTACGATAAGGCACTGGACAACCTGCCGGCGGCCGATCGCTCGGCTCAGCGCCCGGGCCTGATTATGGCGGCGGTCTACCGCACCCTGCTCAACGAGATTGCCAAGGATAACTACCAGGTACTGAAGCAGAAGACGGCACTGCCTCCACTGCGCAAGCTGTGGCTGGCCCTGAAGACCTGGTTCAAGTATTGATGCGTCCGAGCGGCGAGCCTGCACCGTCGGTTGCCATTATCGGTGGGGGGTGGGCGGGGTTGGCCTGTGCACTCCGGCTGGCACGCGCCGGCTGTAGGCCGATTGTCTACGAATCAGCCCTAGAAGCCGGTGGTCGGGCGCGCCGCGCCCGACTGGATCGGCACGACCGCGACAACGGGCAACATCTCATGCTGTCCGGTTGCCGGGCACTCACCACCCTGTTCGCCGACATTGGCATCTCGCTCCCTGCTAACGCTTTTGCCTATCGCAACGCCGAAGGCAGCTTCTCGCTGACCGGTCGCCATGGTCGTAGCGGCTTGTTGTTGGGCCTTATGGGTGCCAACTGTTTTAGCCTGAGTGATCGCCTGCAACTCCTTAAAGCGCTGCTAACATTGCAATGGCGCGGGTGGCAGGTGCCAGCGCATGAGACGGTATTGCAGTGGCTGCAGACGCAGCATCAGACGCCGGCACTGGTTCACCATTTCTGGACCCCACTGGTGCTGGCCATCCTCAATACACCAATGGAGGTCGCGGCCATGGCCCGTCTGGCACCCGTGTTGCGCGACACCCTGGGTGCCGGTGCGAATGCCTTGCAGATCATGCAGCCCCCGGACGATCTCAGCACCAGCATCGTTGAACCCCTGGTAGCGGCGATTCAGGCGGCGCATGGGGTCGTGTATTGCGGCCACCGCGTCACGGCGATCACGCAGACTATCGAGAATGCAAACGCGGTTTCTGATCAAAGCGCTTATCAGGTTCATTTTGCCGCTACCTCGGTACCCCAGACCTTTAAGCACGTCGTCCTGGCAATACCGCCGTGGTCCCTGAATAAGCTGGCGGTACCGTTTTCTACAGCAACGCTGAACAGCCGATTTGGTACACAACCAATTGCCACAGTCTATTTGGGCTTCGATGCTCGCGTTTGTTTACCTACGCCGCTGATTCAAATCGATGGCCCGCTTCCGGGCGACGCCCGCATCTGGGTCATGGATCGTGCACATTGTGGCGAGCCTGGCGTCCTGGCGGTGTCACTGTCGGGCAATGGCCCTTGGTGCACGCTGGCACACGATGATTTGGCCGCAGCGTGTGCTACCAAGGTGCAATCAGCGTTACAGATTGATTCTCCTTGTGCATGGCAGAAGGCAGTAGTGGTGCACCGGGCGACCTATGCGGCCACGCCAGCGGCGCGACTCACCGATGGCGAGCTTGAACCCCTGCCCGGCTTATGGCTAAGCGGCGACTGGACCCACCCGCACTACCCGGCTACCCTGGAAGCTGCCGTTGCTTCGGGTTTCGATACAGCAAACCGGATTCTGCAATCCCTGACTTGAACCGAGCCACGTGTTTTTCGTTAGAATCTTGACATTATGACGATCTGGGCTATCGGCGATATTCAAGGGTGCTACGACCCGCTGCAGCGACTGCTGGACAAGTGCCGTTTTGATCCGGCACAGGATACGCTTTGGCTGGTGGGCGATCTGGTGAATCGTGGCCCCCAATCTCTGGAAACACTGCGCTTTCTGCGCAAGCTCGGCAAATCGGCGGTAACCGTTCTCGGCAACCATGATCTCTATCTGCTCATGGTCGCCGCCGATGCCGTGCCCCGCCGGGGAAAGGACGATACGCTGGGCCCGATCTTTGATGCCCCGGATGCGCCCGAGATTCTGGATTGGCTCAAAGCTCAACCACTGGCGCACGCCCAGATGCTGGATGGCCAGCGTTACATCATGGTACACGCCGGTCTGCTACCCGCCTGGAGTGCAGAAGATGCGCTCAACCTCAGCGATGAAGTATCCACGCATCTGCGCGGCCCACATTTTGCGGAGTTTCTGCGTCATCTCTGGGGGGATAGCCCGTTGGGCTGGCAAACCAAGCTGGGTGCCATGGATCGTGCCCGGGTGGTCGTCAACGCCATGACGCGTATGCGCTTCTGCACCCGTCAGGGGCAGATGGACCTCCGGATCAAAGGCAAACCGGAAAACGCACCAGATGGCCATGTGCCCTGGTTCGAGGTACCGGGCCGCAAAACGGCCAAGGACACATTGGTGGTTGGCCACTGGTCAGCACTGGGCCTCAAAATGACTCCCAATCTGATTGCACTGGATTCGGGGTGCCTCTGGGGCGGCCATCTGACGGCCGTCAGTCTGCCCGAGCGCGAAATCATGCAGGTCACCTGTACCAGCTGCCGTTAACAAAGCGTTGAGAGGCCAGTGAGCGTGGTCGGTAATATCCTTCCTGTTCTGTTGACGCAGGTCAAATTATTGCGTCAGATCACCTCTCAAATTAGGCGTAGAATCTATTTTCATGCACCGCATCATTCCAGTGACATGGGCCTCATGCTCACTAGCAGAAAGAGATCATCATGCTTGAAGAACATTATCTGAAGCCTCTATTTGAACCCGAGAGTGTGGCCGTTTTTGGTGCCAGTGACCGGGAGGACTCGGTGGGCCAGGTGCTGTTTGCCAACCTGCTGCAAACCGGCTTCGGGGGCCGCCTGTTTCCGATCAATCCGAAACACGACACGGTGCAAGGCCAGCAGACCTTCAAGTCACTCCACGATGTACCGGGTCGCGTGGATCTGGCGATCATCTGCACACCAGCCATGTCAGTGCCGGGCATCATTGAGCAGTGTGGTGAGCGCGGCGTGCGCTTCGCACTAATCGTTTCCAGTGGCTTTGCCGAACGCGGGCATGCCGGTGCGGCACTGGAGCGCAAAGTGCTCGAGATTGCTCGTAGCTACAGCGTGCGGATTCTAGGTCCGAACAGTCTGGGCATCATGCGCCCCCCTAGCCGACTGAATGCCACATTTACCCAGGAGCGCGCCCACGAAGGCAAGATGGCACTGGTCTCCCAATCGGGCGCAATCTGCTCCGCCATTCTGGATTGGGCCCTACCCAACAAGGTGGGCTTTTCGTCCGTGGTGTCACTGGGCCGCTCCACCGATATCGATTTCGGCGAGATTCTTGATTACCTGGTGCATGATCCGCGCACCCACTACATCCTGCTCTACATCGAAGGCATCCAGAACGCCCGCCTGTTCCTGTCAGCGCTGCGCTCGGCCGCCCGCATCAAACCGATTCTGCTCTACAAGACCGGCCGCTTTGCCTCCGGTACAGCGGCCGCCCTGACCCACAGCGGTATCCGCAGTGGCTCAGATACCGTATTCGACATGGCGGTACGCCGTGCCGGCGTGGTGCGCGTAAACAGTATCATCCAGTTGATCGAAGGTGCCAAAGCGCTCAATGACCGACTACAACCTAAAGGCAAGCGCCTCCTCATTATCACCAACGGCGGTGGGCCCGGCGCAATTGCCGCTGACCGCGCCAGCGAAGCCGGCATTCCGCTGGCAGATCTCCAGGACTCGACTATTCAGGCACTGAACAAGGTGCTTCCGACCACTTGGTCGCACGCCAACCCGGTGGATATCGGCGGTGATGCCACGCCTGCCCGCTACCGCGAAACGATTGCACTCTGTGCCGCCGATGACAACGTCGATGGCCTACTCGTGATGCTGACGCCACAGGCAATGACCAAGCCCATGGCCGTTGCCGAACAGATGGTGGAGTTATCCAGGGAACTCAACAAACCACTCATCGCCTGCTGGATGGGGGAAGAACACACACGTGAAGCGCGCGAGTTCATGTCGTCGCACAATATTCCGGTGTTCCGTATGCCTGAATCTTCGGTGGATCTGTTCTCTAACCTGTCGACTTTCTACGAAAACCAGCGGCTGCTCCTGCAAACGCCGGCCGCCAAAACCGAAGGTAACGAGCTGCGCATCGAAGGTGCCCGCATGCTGATTGATGCGGTGCTCTCAGAAAAGCGCAAAACGCTGTCGGAAATGGAATCCAAGTCCGTACTGCGCGCCTTCAAGATACCGGTTGCGCAAACCATGGTGGCGCACAGCGTGGCCGATGCGCTGATGTATGCCGAACAGCTGGGTTTCCCCATTGCCATGAAAGTGGACTCCCCCGACATTCTGCGTAAAACAGATGCCGGCGGTGTACGTCTCAACATTCAGGATGCCGTGTCCCTGCGGAATGCCTATCACGATATTATCGATACGGTAAAACGTAAACACCCGAACGCCCGGATTTCCGGAGTATCCATCGAACCTTTTGTTTCGCGGACTAACGCCCGCGAAGTCCGCGTCGGTGTATTCCGCGACCGCACCTTTGGCCCGGTCATCACCTTTGGTAGTGGGGGCAATGAATCGGATCTGTATCCGGATCGGGGCATGGCCCTCCCACCGCTCAACCAAGTACTGGCGGAAAGCCTGGTCAAATCGACCCGTGCGTTCAACCTGCTCAAGGCCCACGGCCCAGTACCCGCAGCAAATATCGATGCCATTTACGAGCTGCTGCTGCATGTCTCGGATTTGGTCAGCGAGATTCCGCAGATCATCGAGCTGGATATCAATCCGCTGATTGTCGATGAGGAAGGCGTGATTGCCGCCGACGCTCGCATCGTGATTGACTACGCGCCGACCACGGTGGATCGCTATGCCCACATGGCCATCCATCCGTACCCGAACCATCTGGTGGAAGAATGGATCCTGCCCGATGGTGCATCGGTCACCATCCGCCCGGTACGCCCGGAAGATGCGGAAATGGAAAAAGAGTTCGTCAAGAACATGTCGGATGAAAGTCGCTACTTCCGCTTCATGGATACCATGCGCGAGCTTTCCAAGCCGCAACTGGTGCGGTTCACGCAAATCGACTACGACCGGGAAATGGCCTTTGTCGCGGTACAGATCAACGAGGCCGGCATCCCAGAACAGATTGGTGCCTCACGCTACGTCACCAACCCGGACGGCGAGACCGTGGAGTTTGCACTGGCCGTGGCGGATAGCTGGCAGAAGCGCGGCCTCGGCCGAAAGCTGATGCAGGTGCTCATTGATTGCGCCCGCACCAAGGGGTATTCGGCAGTCATCGGCGACGTGCTATCGGACAACACTAAAATGCTTAATCTGATGAGTTCGCTGGGTTTCAAAATTCTGCCGAACCCCGAAGACAACACCATCAAACGCGTCGTCAAACCTCTCACGCACTGATCGCCGAGCTGACTCGCAACGGCAATGGCTAGATATTCTGGCGGCTGCGGGTGTTAATCACCGGCAGTGCGCCGGGGTTAAGTGAGCGTATTTGAGGGGTGCCCTGTCCTGGCTGTCCGGATGGCCCCGGTTTCAAAAAGGGGCTGGTTGGCTGCTCGGCACCGAACTGAACGATGACGCTGAATTCGTTTTCCTCACTCAGAGCACCGCGGTTCACGGTCAGGTACTCCCGAAACGGGACGCCCATCGGCTCAATGAGGTAGAAGTCCCGCTTATTGCCCATGGTCTTGCTCTGATACGTGTAATCCGATGCCCGGAAGCTGACCATGTGATACGCCCCCTTCTGAATCTGGCGCGTACTGGTCACGTTATCATTGGAGCGTTCCACCAGCATGAGCTGAATCGAGCGTAGCTGACGCAAAGCATCGCCCGCTAGCCAGGTCTGGTAACAGCGCAAGGTCTCATACTGCGGATCGTTACGGAAGCAGAGTAGCCCTTCGCCGTTCACAATCTCGGTACCGCGGGGTGTCTGATTCCTGAAGGGTGACGACGCCAATCCCAGAGGCACTGCCACGGGTGCCGTAATCAGTGACAACAACGACTTGCCGATGTCGGACCATTTGGCCCGCTCGAAATCGACACGTTGTCCCTGCACGTTGAGAAAAGATTCTAGATCGGAATACCACTTCTCACTGGGGGCTACATCAGAGACCTGCAACACAATCTGGGCGTTTTTGCGGTTGTCTGTACTCACGTGCAGCCGGTCCATCCGCGCACTGAACATCGCCGGCCGTTTGATCAGCGCCTCCAGCGTAGCACGGGCTTCATCCTGCTTTTCAACAAAGCGCCCCACTTCACCCAGGTTAAGAGAGCGGCTGTTGGGATTCAATGCGATGTTCTTTTTGTCGAGCGATACTTCGGCCCGAATCTTTACGACGCAGGGTGAATCCCCCTTACTTTCCAGCACTGTGTACTGGCGTACAACACCACCGCTGTATTCATTGATACTCTCGGCGTAATACTTGTCGGCCATCAGCGACTTTTGACTATTGACGAACGAGCCAACCACCTTGTCGCTGGCCTGCACTTTGGCCTGGCCCAGGGCTTCTTGACAGGTGCTACCGGTGCCTTCGGCCAGCACCGTTTGCACATCGCCGTTTTTAGGCGTCGATGCGCAGGCCGACAGAAAAAAGGCGGTACTTAAGCACAGGGAGTGCCGCCAGAAGCACCGTGTCATTAATTAGAAGCCGCCCATCGCCTTACGGGCCTGATCGGCACCCTTGATGCTTTGCTGCGTCACCAGGATGGTCACCGATACATGCTGCTGCTCCTTCGAGACTTTACGCTCGACGACCTGTACGCCCTTCAAAATGGCCTGTGAGTTATCGTCAATGCGCTCACGCACCGTCTGGGCCACCGTGTTAGCCTTCTGACGGCTTTCCTTGGTGGCTTGGCTGTTGCTGGCGGCATCCTCATCGTCGCCTGAGGTATTGGATTCGTTGGCGCTATCCACCTGCGCGATATTTTTCAGGTAGGACTTGGAAATAGTCTGCACCGATTTGGTCGACTTGACGTCATTCGACATGAATTCGGTCAGATTGCGCTTGGCCCGCATGGTGGCCGTTTTAAAAGCAATCTCCACGCCTTCCGGCGCATTGTTGACCAGCGGTGCCGTGGCCGAAGAGCGGATCGACAGCCAGTTACCCTTGTCATCAAACGTGAGCGTCAACGGGCCGTTGGCTTCAAGAAATTCGACATCAGCCGTACGGCCCGGCGTAGCGTCCACCGGATTTTTCGGGGTGCTGCTACAGGCCGTCAGTCCGAGAAAAATGGCCGAAACTATCAGAAAAGACTTTTTCATTACAGCTCCTAGTTGGTCGGTAGTACATATTGTTGAACGACCACATCCGGTCGTTGATAGAGTTCCTGGACTTTCTTACGAACCTCAGGGTCTGAAATCTGGTTGCCCAGTAAGTCGTTACGTGCCAACTTTTCTACCTTGGCGCCTTTGGGCAACTTTTTAGGCGCTGCCGTACTTTGAAGTGGCTTGGTAGAAGTGGCTTCATCGGTGACGGGTTTATCGCCGGCGGGTTCGTTGGCCGGCTTTGCCGCTGTGCCGTCATCCAACGGCGTCACGGCAGGCTTTGAAGCTGCATCCCCGTTTGCCGGTGGAGGAGACTCCGTCGCTGCCGCATTGGCAGCAGGTGTCCGCTTGAGCTTTTTGCTGGCCGGTGTTTCAGCTTTCCAGCTGTTAAGGCGCTCGAAATCCTTATCGAACTTCGAGAATTCGCGCTCAAAGCTATTGTCCTGGGCCAGCGCAAGGCCGCTGACCAACGTCAGCATTAGCAGCAGTTTTTGCATGATGTGCCTTATAACGAAGCAGACGTTATAAAGTTAACGCGAAACAGGGTCTTTTTTACAAAAACAGACATAAAAACACGCCTGGCAGTTTTCCAGGCGTGTTTTTCATGGGATCTCTTAAGCAGCTGTTAAGGAAACCCGCGACGGATCCCGATATCAGGAATCAAAGAGCACGTCGTAAGGGTACGACTTCTGCGGCACTTTGGCGCTGGCATAGGCTTCGTTCTGCTTCACATCCTGCGGTTTGTCCCACCAGATAGCCCGGCCATTGAGCTGATCAATGCGCCATTGCGGATTCTTCTTCATCTCTTCATTGATGAACTTGGTATGGTCCGAAACGTAATCGAATTCAACGCGGGGCATGAGTCGTGCTCCAGAAATTGGGAATTTTTTTCATTATAACCTACTCGGCCGTGACTCTGGGCGACACACCGGGTACGCCCCCTTCTTCCAGCTCCGGGGTGGCCACCTCCGCTGGCATCACCTCATTGGGCAGGCCCAATGTCTGGCGATGCTGCTGCCAGAGGCTCAGCATATTGCAGAAGAGCGCCCCCTGCTCCAGCGCATCGTCCAGCGCCACATGGGTGTGCGGCAGGTCATCGAACCAGTCTTTGGGTAGCTTGGGCTTAATGCAGCTCCGGTACGGCAAACCCGATAAGGCCATGGCAAAGGTTTTCATGTCCAGCGCGGACCAGGAAAACGGCGACTCCCCCGTAAACTTCATCATGTACCAGAACATAAAGGTGAAATCGAAGCCAGCGGGGTAAGCAACAAAGACCGCTTTACCGGGCAGCTTCTTCACCCATTTGACGTACTCTTTCATCGCCACTTTGGGGTCCTGCAGATCCTGTCGACAGGCGGCCCAGGCCTCCTGCTCGGTCTTCCACCACTTCATGGTCAGCGGATGCCCCTTGGCATCGGGCAGCAGTTCCAGATTCGCGCTGAAAGTGCCGATCAATTGCTTGTCCGCCGTATAGGCGGCGGACGCAAAAGAAAGCATGGAATGCGGACCGGGGATCGGACCGTCTGCTTCGACATCGGTGCTTACATAGATTTCAGCCATGCCGAATTCTACCAATGAAAAAGGCGGCCTTGCGGCCGCCCTTCTCGCTTCTGGTCTTCTTACTTCTTGAAGACCATCTTGTTTTTGACACAGTCAACTTTAATCACATCCTTCGGACCAAAGTCCCCTTCCAGGATATGCGTGGCCAGTGGATTCTCGATCTCGGCCTGGATGGCCCGTTTGAGCGGACGCGCGCCAAAGACCGGGTCGAATCCGGATTCGGCAATCCGATCAAGGGCGGCATCGGAAACCTCCAGCCCCATATCCATGGCAGCTAGGCGTTTTTCCAGATAATGCAGCTGGATGCGGCCAATATCACGGATGTTCTTCTCATCCAGCGCATGGAAGACAATGACATCATCGATCCGGTTGATAAATTCCGGACGGAAGAAAGTCTTCACTTCGGCCATCACTGCCAGTTTGATCACACCATAGTCGTCACCCGCCATCTGCTGGATCATCTGGCTGCCCAGGTTGGAGGTCATGATGATCACGGTATTACGGAAGTCGACGGTACGACCCTGACCATCGGTCAGGCGGCCATCATCAAGCACCTGCAGCAGCACGTTGAATACATCCGGATGGGCCTTCTCGACTTCGTCGAGCAGAATCACGCTATACGGGTTGCGACGTACCGCCTCGGTCAGATAACCGCCTTCGTCGTAACCCACATAACCCGGAGGTGCGCCGATCAAACGAGCGACCGAGTGCTTCTCCATGAATTCACTCATATCGAGGCGAATCAAATGATCCTGCGAGTCGAAGAGGAATTCGGCCAGCGCCTTGGTGAGTTCTGTCTTACCGACGCCCGTTGGACCCAGGAACAGGAATGAGCCATAAGGACGATTCGGATCCGACAGCCCAGCACGAGAGCGGCGAATGGTTTCGGATACCAGGCGCAGCGCTTCCTTCTGACCGATCACGCGGTTGTGCAGATAGCTTTCCATCTGCAACAGCTTGGCGCGTTCGCCTTCCATCATCTTGGACACAGGGATACCCGTTGCCCGCGAGACGACCTCGGCAATTTCTTCGGCACCGACTTCGGTACGCAGCAGCTTGTGCTTGGTGGCTTCCGCATTAGCAGCATCACCCTTGCTTTCGGCAGCCTTCAGCTTCGCTTCCAGTTCTGGCAGCTTGCCGTACTGCAGCTCGGCCAGTTTGTCGAACTGACCCTTGCGTTGCAGTTCGGCCATTTGCAGGCGCAGCTTTTCGATCTCTTCGCGCACTTGCGAGGAACCCTGCAGCGTCGACTTCTCGGCGCGCCAGATTTCATCGAGGTCGGCGTATTCCTTACCCAGGGTGTTGATTTCTTCTTCGATGAGCGACAGACGCTTCTGCGAGGCTTCGTCCTTTTCCTTCTTGACGGCTTCGCGCTCGATCTTGAGCTGGATCAGACGACGGTCGAGTTTGTCCATTTGCTCCGGCTTGGAGTCGATTTCCATCTTGATCTTGGCGGCGGCCTCATCGATCAGATCGATGGCCTTATCCGGCAGGAAGCGGTCCGTAATATAGCGATGCGAAAGCTCGGCCGCAGCCACGATGGCCGGGTCGGTGATCTCAACACCATGGTGGACTTCATAGCGTTCCTGAAGACCACGCAAAATGGCAATGGTCGATTCAACAGACGGCTCTTCCACCATCACCTTCTGGAAACGGCGCTCCAGCGCGGCATCTTTCTCGACGTACTTGCGGTATTCGTCTAGCGTAGTCGCCCCGATGCAATGCAGTTCGCCTCGAGCCAGCGCTGGCTTGAGCATATTTCCGGCATCCATGGCGCCTTCAGCCTTACCAGCACCAACCATGGTGTGGATTTCGTCGATGAAGAGAATAATCTTGCCTTCTTCAGCAGCAATATCCTTCAGTACGGCTTTCAGTCGCTCTTCGAATTCGCCACGATACTTGGCACCGGCCAGCAGCGCGGCCATGTCGAGCGACAGCACCTTTTTGCCTTTGAGGGTTTCAGGCACTTCCTCATCAATGATGCGCTGAGCCAGACCTTCCACAATGGCAGTCTTACCGACACCCGGTTCGCCAATCAGTACGGGGTTGTTCTTGCTGCGACGCTGCAGAATCTGGATGGAGCGACGGATTTCGTCATCGCGGCCAATCACCGGATCCAGCTTACCCTGGCGGGCACGCTCGGTCAGATCCAGGCAGTATTTCTTGAGGGCTTCGCGCTGGCTTTCGGCATCCGACGAATCCACATTCTGGCCACCGCGCACGGCCTGGATGGCCAGCTCAAGCGACTTGCGGTTCAAACCGTTATCGCGGCACAGACGACCCGTTTCGCCCTTATCCTCACAGAGGGCGAGCAAAAACAGCTCGGAGGCGATGAACTGGTCGCCACGCTTGGCGGCTTCCTTATCGCAGAGGTTGAGCAGGTTACCCAGATCGCGCGAGGCCTGCATTTCGCCACCGGTGCCTTGCACCTGCGGCAAACGCTTGACCAGCGCCTCGGTTTCGCGTGTCAGCGCCGTGACATTAACGCCCGAACGCTCGAGCAGCGAGCGAATACCGCCATCCGACTCCTGAATCATGGCCAGGAGAAGATGTGCCGGCTCGATGAAGCCACAGTCGTTGGCAAGTGCAATGCTCTGGGCATCGGCCAGAGCCTGTTGAAACTTAGTCGTCAGTTTGTCAAATCGCATAGTCATCCTTTGTCTTTTTATATTTGGCAGCCGGATAGATTCTAGTCACCCGTTCGCCATGATCTTTTGGCAATATGTAGGCTAAACGTCTTTTTTCAAGTCCCGCACGCCCAAAACTCGTGCTTAAAGCCAGTGTAGCCCAACACGGAGCAATTGAATGAATCCCTTGGCAGCACCACCGATGATGGGTTCCACCCATGGCGCATCAGGCAACCACGCTAAAGTGATCAGCCCGGCAGCAGCCGCAACACTGGTGGACTCCGGTGCCACGCTAGCCACCTGCGGCTTTGTCGGTATCGGCTTCCCGGAAAATCTGGCGGTGGCACTGGAGCAGCATTATCTGGAGAGCGGACTGCCTCGCGACCTGACGCTGGTTTTTGGCGCCGGCCAGGGCGATGGCAAAGAACGTGGGCTCAACCACCTGGCACCGCCGGGTCTACTCAAACGCGTGATTGGCGGTCACTGGGGACTGATTCCCAAACTGGGGGCGCTGGCCACCGGTAACCAGATCGAAGCCTACAACCTGCCCCAGGGGGTGCTGTCGCAGCTTTACCGGGACATTGCCTCCGGCAAGCCCGGACTGCTCACGCATGTCGGCCTGCATACCTTCGTGGACCCCCGCCATGGCGGCGGCAAGCTGAATGCGCGGACGACGGAAGACTATGTCTTCCTGACCGAGATTGATGGCCAGGAATACCTACGCTACAAAACCTTTCCGATCGACATAGCCTTCCTGCGCGGCACCACCGCCGACAGTGCCGGCAATATCAGCATGGAAAACGAAGCCTTGACACTGGAATCTCTGGCGGTCGCCATGGCCACCCACAATTCCGGTGGCAAGGTCGTTGTTCAGGTCGAACGTCTGGCCGAACGCGGCACCCTGAAGCCCAAGGATGTGCGCATCCCCGGTATGCTGGTCGATTACGTGGTTGTTGCTGAAAATCCGGCCTACCATCAGCAGACCTTTGCCGAGCAGTTCAACCCGGCCTTTGCCGGCCACGAACGCGTCACCCTGGATGCAGTGGCCCCCATGGCGCTCACAGAGCGGAAGATCATTGCCCGCCGAGCCGCACTGGAGCTGCGCCCGGGTTCGATCGTGAATCTGGGCATCGGCATGCCAGAGGGCGTGGCCAATGTCGCGGCCGAAGAAGGTGTTGGTGATTTCATGACACTGACGGCGGAGCCCGGCATCGTGGGCGGGATCCCTCTGGGCGGGCTCAACTTTGGTGCGGCGGTCAACCATGACGCCGTTATCGATCAGCCCTACCAATTCGATTTTTATGATGGCGGGGGCATCGACATTGCCTTTTTGGGGCTAGCACAGGCAGATGCTGAGGGTAACCTCAACGTCTCCCGATTTGGCCCCAAGCTGGCCGGCTCCGGTGGCTTTATCGACATCAGCCAATCATCCAAGAAGGTGGTTTTTGTGGGCACCTTCACCGCCGACGGTCTAAAAGTCGCAGTGGAAGGTGGCCAGCTCCGAATTATCCAAGAGGGCAAGGTCCGCAAATTCGTGCAAACGGTGGAGCAACGCACCTTCAGTGGCCGCTATGCCACCCAACGCCAGCAGCCGGTGATTTACATTACCGAGCGTTGTGTTTTCGAGCTTTGCCCGTCAGGAGTCATGCTCACGGAAATCGCACCGGGTATCAACCTTGACCGTGACATTCTGGCGCACATGGACTTCAGGCCATTGATCAGCCCCACGCTTAAAATCATGGACCTGACCATTTTTCAGCCAGGCCCAATGGCGCTGGCACAGCGTGCTACGCACCTATCGACCTAAAATCCCGGCTTAACATCCCGATTTAACTTCATAGATTCATTGACAGGATTTCCCATGCGTTTCTGCCATATCCTACTGGCCGCTCTGACCTTAGCCACCAGTCTACTGCTCAGCGGCCCTTCGATCGCCCAGACCCCCGAAGCCAGCGATCGTCCGCCGCTCAATGGCCCGGTGATCCAGCGGATTCGGGAGCGCCAGGCACTGACCATTGCCTATCATCCCAATTTGGCACCCTTCTCCCTACTGGGTGATGACGGACAACCTACCGGTTACACCATTGATCTCTGCAAAATCATCGCCTCGCAGCTGGTCACCCAGCTCGACCTGAAACTGATGGATGTGCGCTGGGTCAAAACCAATACCCGCTCTCGCTTTGATGCCATTGAATCCGGCGATGCTGATCTGGAATGCTCGGCCACTTCTAACACCCTGGATCGTCAGCGCCGCTTCGGCTTCAGCCTGACGACCTTTATCCAGGGTGCCACCTTTGCCGTGCGCACCGATGCCGACCTAGAAAAACTGGACCACCTGACGTCTAAAAAAATCGCCGTCGTCCGGGACAGCACGACCAGTAAGCTGCTCAAGCAGGCGGTTGCCAGCGGCCAGATGCAGGCAACCCTGGTCGACGCCAAGAGCTTCGAGGCTGCCGCCAATATGCTGGCCAATAAAGACGTCGATGCCATTGCCGGTGACCGCCTGGTCATGTTTGACCAGTTGATCCGCTCCAAACTGGGCACCCGTTTCCGTCTGCTGCCTCAGGATTTTGCACCTGAATACTATGCCGTCATGATGGCACCGAACGATCCGGATTTCCGCTGGGCTGTCAATGCCACGTTGTCACGCACTTACCGTACACCGGTGATTGGTGAGCTCTTCCAGCGCTGGTTCGGCTCGCTGAATCAACCAGGACAGCTGATGGAGGCCTTATACTTTACGCAAGCCTTCCCGGAATAATCCAGCCATGGCATCTGCTTTGCCGCCCGATAATACATTGAATGCCGCTGCCGATTGGTCGGTTACAGGATCCGTTGCATGCCTGTCACTCTCCGGCCATCTGAACGCTCATACACTGGGTAATCTCTGGCAATCCGTTCGTCAACGTCAGGCTGACTGGCTTCTAACAGCTTCGGGTAGCCGACTGGAAGTGGATCTAAAGCAGCTGACCTATATGGATGGGGCCGGTATTGCATTTCTGATCGATCTGCAACAAGCCCAGAATCGTGCTGGTGGCAGCACGCAGCTGCTGAACCTTGATGCACGCTACGCACCTTTGATAGCCCAGTACCAGCCTTTTGACGATCTCTACCCGGCCCAGCTCAGCAATCATCGACCGCACACCGGCCTGGTCGAACGGATCGGTAAAAGTACGGAAGACATTCTCAATGATGCCCGCAATCAAGTTGTCTTTATTGGTCAGCTGGCCAGCAATCTCGGGTGGGCATTCCGCAACCCGAGAACAGTGCGCTGGAACGATTTTGTAGCCGTTGCCGTGGAAGCGGGTGTTGCGGCGCTTCCCATCGTTTCTCTGGTGGCCTTTCTGATCGGCGTGATTTTGGCCTTCCAGTCGGCCATTGGACTTAAACAGTTTGGCGCTGAAACCTTTGTCGCCAACCTCGTGTCGCTGTCGATCTTCCGTGAACTGGGGCCCTTGATGACGGCGATTCTGCTGGCCGGTCGTTCGTCGGCCGCCTTTGCCGCCGAAATCGGCACCATGACCGTGAACAATGAGGTCGATGCGCTAGTCACCGGCGGCATCGACCCCATCCGCTTTCTGGTGCTACCCCGCCTACTGGCAGGCCTGCTGGTCGCCCCCATCCTTTCTCTATTTTCCGATCTGATTGGCATCTTTGCTGCCTCACTGACCATGCTGGCCTATCAGGTGCCTTTCGTGACATTCTATGAAGCCGTTCTCAAAACGATTCACATGAACGACATTCTTTCCGGACTGACCAAGTCTCTGCTCTTCGGTCTGATCATTGCCGGCGTTGGCTGCCTGCGTGGTATGCAAACGGGGACCGGTGCTGCGGCCGTCGGCCTGTCGGCCACACGCGCCGTGGTGACTAGCCTGATTCTGATTGTGATGGTCGATGGTCTGTTTGCCTACATTTCGTACAAGACTGGCTTCTGATGGTCATGACAAATAATTCGCAAACGACGCCGGTGATTGCTGAAGACATCATCCAAGTCCAGGATCTCACCGTGGGTTACGGCAGTAACATTATTCTGCAAAACCTCAATTTCACGGTAAAACGTGGCGAAATCTTCGTGATTCTCGGCGGCTCTGGCTGCGGAAAATCGAGCCTGCTCAAGAACATGATCGGTCTCTACGAACCGCCTCAGGGCTCGGTCATGATCGAAGGTCAGAATATCGTGACAGCAGAAGGTGCTGCGCGACAGGAGATTCTGACGCGATTCGGCGTGATGTATCAGCAAGGTGCCCTCTTTGGGTCGATGACACTACTTGAGAATGTGCGTCTATTTCTTGAAGAATACACGCAGCTCCGCACCGACGAAATGTCGCTAATTGCCCGCTGCAAGCTGGATCTGGTGGGTTTACTCCCCTTCGAATCCTTTATGCCCTCAGAAATCAGCGGTGGTATGCAGAAACGAGCCGCCATTGCCCGTGCCATGGCACTGGACCCGGACATTCTGTTTCTTGATGAACCGTCTGCTGGTCTGGACCCAATTACATCCGCGGAACTCGACCAGACCATTCTGTCTATTTCTCGTAGTCTAGGAATCACTTTTGTCGTAGTCACTCATGAATTACCCAGCATTTTTACGATTGCCGACCGGGTCATCATGCTTGATAAAACGACGAAAGGCATCATCGCCGAAGGTGACCCAAAGTGGCTGCGCGACCACAGCGATATCCCACTGGTCCGTCAATTCTTTAATCGTAACGCTTTGGCCAGTAACGCCTCTGCGACCTCTCACTAGACAACAGACGCCCTGAGACCCAACCACTATGGCTACTCGAAACAGCGCCCAGTATTACCGGCTTGGTATTTTTGTTCTGATTGGTGCCGCTGCACTCGTTGCACTGACACTGATCTTCGGTGCCCGCAACCTGTTTTCCCAGACAAAAATCGTCGAGACCTATATCAAGGAGTCCGTACAGGGGCTGGACGTTGGCGCACCGGTGCGCTTTCGCGGTGTGCGCATCGGCCAGGTCAAAATGATCAGTCTCTCAGGCCTGATCTATGAGGAAAAAATACCATTCTCTGAACGTAAACAGTACGTGGTGGTTCGCATGGAGATCAACCCACCTAGCACATCCGACGATGAAGAGTATCTGAAGAAGCTGGTTGCCGATGGGCTGCGGGCACAGATTCGAGGCCAGGGCATTACAGGCGTCAACTATATCGAACTCGATTATGTGAAAGACCCGACCAAGATGGGTACCTTGCCTTATAGCTGGACTCCTGATTATCCGGTCATTCCCTCCCAGCCTAGCCCAGTCAATGTTCTGCTTGACAATGTGGAAGATGCCCTGCAGAACTTCAACAAGCTGGATCTGGGAGGCACTCAGAAAAGTGTCGATCTGTTGCTCACCAATCTGAACGGGATGGTGGCGGGTGATGGCAGCAAAGGGAATGGCGGCCTGAACAATTCAGTGAGCGAGCTGAATCAGATACTCACCAAACTCAACAAGGCGACCGACAACCAAGAACTGGCGATCATGGTGGAACAACTCACCGCATCAATCATTGTGCTGCGCCAGACCCTGACGAATATGCAGGGCGATCTTACCGTTTCAGCCGATAACGTGCGGCAGATCACGGATAACGTTAACGATCTTTCGCAAAAAGCCAATCAATACCCCTCGTGGCTGCTCTTCGGCCAACCGCCCAAGCGCGTGGCACCCTAAACTTCAGGCTAATAGGATAACCCATGACTCTCATGAAATTCATGCCCACCTTGAGCCGCATCAGCACTGTAAAGGCCATCGGCGCGATGTTCCTGTCCGCTGTGTTGCTATCCGGTTGTTCACTTTCACGACCCAATGCCGATCAGTCCAGCTGGCTGGTAGCGCCGGAACGCACCGGTGCCCCTCGCACCACCCCTGTCGCCATGCACCTGAAAATGGGCAATTTTTCAGCAAATGCACCGTTTGATGGTAAATCACTGGTCTACCGTCTTTCGGACAATCGCTACGAAAAGGATTTCTACAATGTGTACCTGATCTACCCACGGGATATGGTCAGCAACGCTACCCGGGATTGGCTGGTCAAATCCAATGGCTTCACACAGATTGTGGAACAGTCCACCGTGTTCTTTCCCAAGTACCAGTTGCAGGGGGTAATTGATGAATTCTACGGAGACTACCGTAATCAACCTGAAGCCGTTGTCAGCATCCAGTTCTATGCCAGCTCCAGCTTTACGGCCACCAATTACCTGTTCTCTTCTCCCCGGATTTCTAAACGGGTAGCGCTGAAGGATAAATCGCCGCAGGCGCTGATTGATGGCCAGCAGCAGGCACTGGCACTGGTGCTCACTGATCTGGAGCAACAATTGATTACCGATTCGGCCAAAGCACCTGAGTACAGCAGCCGCGTTGCCACACCAGACCGCAAACCCTGAGCAACCGCAGCGACTTAGTCTGAGATCTCGCGCACCGGAGCGAAACCACCGCCCGGGGTACGGAAGTTGGTCGTTTGTCCCTGGTAGAGACGTGCGGCTAGGAGCAGAATCTGCCCAGCGTAGGCAAAGACTCGCAGATCGTATTTGAGCGCAGTCGCTTCGCCGGTAACCGGTTCAACCACCGGCAGCTCCGGCGGTGGCACAAAGTCCTGCGCCACATAGCCACCTTGCAGGATCTCGTCAAACACCCGCTTGGTCAGCTTATCGCCGCGATAGGTGGCACGTGACCCAAAACCGGCCTGAGGTTTGAAAAATCGTGTTTTACGGGTCGTCCAGAACTGTTCACGCTGGGCGGCATCCACCAGCACCGTGCGCGGTACGCACCTACTAATACCGTCAACCATCACTGCATCCAGCCCCAAAGCCGCCAATTGCTGAGCATCGGACAGCCACTCCAGATTACGTTTGTCCGCCCACAGGGCATGCGCCACCGGATGGGGGGTGATCAGCGTGCCGCTTCTGACGCCGGCCAGTTGAAGCTGCCAGGCTTGGGCAATCTGGGCCAGCGCAGGGTCGGCCAGGCTGAAGTCGGTCAGCCGATTGTAGAGCAGATCAATCGGCTGGCCGTTGTGGCTCAGCCTGCCCTGTGCATCGCAGTGCAAAGCCTCCGGGCCGCATATACAGGTGTGGATGCCGGCTGACTCGAATAACCGTTGCCAGCGTACAAATTCCGGGTACAGATACTGCTGCTCGGGAGATTCGTCGACGATAGCAATACAGACCAATGGCCGAACGATACCGCCGCTCTCGCCTTGCCATGTCGCCCACTCCTGACGGAACATCTGCAGCAATTGTGCTTCTGCCGTATCGGCCTTCTCCGCAAAGCCCCAGGCACGATTCAGCAGTGTCACCAGCAGGGCACCACCGGCATTCGTGTTGATTTCGATGAGTTTGGGGCCATCCGGTGTTCGGTGAAAATCAAAGCCCAAACAGACACCGGGCGGTTGCAACGCAAAGGTAGTGCCTTGCCGTTCGGCAATCGCGTCCTGATAGGACGGTAATGTCACCAGTGCACTGACCGCTTGGACAAAGCCAGCCAGTTCGGACAACTCCGTCGCGGGTATGTCAACGATACGATCAGAGAAGAGATGGGGGCGTTCGGCAAGCGCACCACTGCCAAGTGTAGCTTCCAGTAATCGACGATCAGGCAACATGATCTTTAAGTGTGTGAATCAGAAATGTTTCCGCTTCGGCAATATCCCGTGTGCGCGCCATCGGCGGCAGGCTGCGCCAGACTTTTTTACCATAGGCTTTAGTCACGAGACGGGGGTCGCCAATCACCAGCACGCCCTGATCCCGTTCACTGCGGATCAGACGGCCCGCGCCCTGCTTCACATTAATCACCGCATGCGGCAACTGATAGTGCATAAAGGCGTTTTTACCCTGACGGTTGAGCGCATCGATGCGGGCCGACAGCACCGGATCATCCGGCGCAGCAAAGGGTAGCTTATCGATAACGACCAGGGATAAGGCATCACCGGGAACATCCACGCCTTCCCAGAAACTCTGGGACCCGACCAGTACCGCATTGCCCGATTCGCGGAAACGACGCAGCAGTTCATTTTTAGCAGCGTCGCCCTGACAGAGAATGCTGATTTCGGGCTGATGAAACGCCAGGCGGGTTTCCAGCTGACTGCGCACCTTCTGCATGGCGCGCAGTGAGGTGCAGAGAAAGAACGTGCGGCCTTCGGCCGCCTGAATCAGGGGTAATACTTTGTCGACCAGTCGGTCGGTGTAGTCGGCACTGTTGGGGTCGGGCAGATCGGTCGGGCAGCAGAGCATGGCCTGTTGGCCATAATCAAAGGGGCTGTCCCAGCAGTAGGACACAATATCGTGCAGGCCCATGGCCTCCTGATAATGTGCAAAATCACCCTGCACGGCCAGCGTGGCCGACGTGAAGATCCAGCTCCGTGGGCTACTCGCCATGAGTTTGGTAAAGGGTTCAGCCACCGACAGGGGCGTGGCATGCAAATGTAGTCCATGCCCCAGGGTTTCAACCCAATAGACGTAATCGCTCGACGAGGTTGCACCGTCCGTGGCACCATCCGGCGGCGTCTCGGCTGCCACCGAGGTGCCGCCACCCTGCGTGCCCTCCCCCAGAGCGCCTCGCCTCCAGCGGGCCAGATCCTGTTCCAGTGCAATGCAACGTTGCCAGGCGCGTTCCAGATCCGGCGAGCGACCAGCCTGGGTCTGTAACAACTGGCTCATCAATGCCAAACGCTCCGCCAGAGCATCGAGGCCTTTGAGAAACTCGGCATGACGCACCATGTGGGTTGCCGGCTGGCGCACAGTGTCATTGCCCAGCGTGAGGCGGAAATCGCGCGCAGCTTTATCCAGAGCCGCACTTTGCACAGGCAGATCCAGACAGTCACGCGCTTCGGCCAGTGCCGACATGCGCACGTCCTGTGCGAGATCCAGTACCTGCGTGGTGGAAAAACGCTGGCCGAAAAAGATGCCGGCGGTTTCCGGCAACTGATGCGCTTCGTCGAAAATCACCGTATTGCAGTTGGGCAACAGCTCGGCCATGCCTTCTTCTTTAAGGGCCACATCCGCGAAGAACAGGTGATGGTTCACGACGACCAGATCGGCTTCCAGCGCCTCGCGTCGGGCTTTGACAACAAAGCACTCGTCATAACGGGCACACTCGCTACCCAAGCAGTTATCCTTGGTCGAAGTCGCCATGTGCCAGACCGAGGCCGACTCGGGGACATCGGCACATTCCGCCTTGTCACCGCGTTTGGTGATTCTGGAGAAGCGCAGAATATGCTGAATGTGGCGGGCATCTTCCTTCTGCAAAAAACGCCCTTCGCTATGCGCCCGCTCCAGGTGATGTAGGCAGACATAGTTACTGCGCCCTTTGAGCAAGGCGACCCGGATCGGTGCCCCGAGTGCCTCGCGCACCATGGGAATATCACGTTCGAAGAGCTGGTCCTGCAGGGTTTTGGTACCGGTCGAGAGCACGACCTTCCCGCCCGAAAGCATGGCGGGCACCAGATATGCATAGGTTTTACCGGTCCCGGTGCCGGCTTCAACCAGGCAGGCGGACTCCGTCATGATCGCTTCGGCGATACGGGCAGCCATTTCCGTCTGCTGCGCACGCGGCCGGAAGGTAGGCACCTGGCGGGCCAGCGGCCCTTCGGGCGTGAAAACGTCTGCAACTTGCTCGGCCAGGATCATGCGGCCATTCTACCAGCCGTCTACACCTCCAGGACGCTATCTGCCTGATTTGCCAGGAGTGGGCATGGGCGGTGATAATGATGCTTTGCGTCAATTATTTGAGATTCATCAAGAGGAACCGCCTGTGAAGTGGACCATTATCTGGATTTTCTTGCTGTCGACCATGTTCGTGCACTTCCGTGGCAAGGTGCGTCTGCGCCCGTTCCGCCAGATCACCGACCACTCTACCTTTCTGGCACCGGTGAATGTGCTGCTCTATGGCGCGTCAACGGTACCCAACGTACCTTACTTGGACGCCAGCAACTTCCCGGAAATGAAGATCTTTGACGACAACTGGGAAAAGATTCGTGAAGAGGGCCTGAAGTTGGCCGAACAGGGGCAGATCAAAGCTTCAGATACCTATAACGATGTTGGTTTCAACTCGTTCTTCCGCACCGGCTGGAAACGCTTCTATCTGAAGTGGTACGACACGGCCCACCCGTCGGCTGAAGAACTTTGCCCGGTGACCTGCGGTCTGCTCAAACAGGTACCCAACGTCAAGGCCGCTATGTTTACCCACCTGCCGCCTGGTGCCCGCCTGGTGCGTCACCGTGATCCGTATGCCGGCTCGATTCGCTATCACCTGGGCCTATCGACCCCCAACGACGACCGCTGCTTCATCGAGGTCGACGGCGAACGCTATAGCTGGCGCGACGGGAAGAGCGTATTCTTTGATGAGACCTTTATTCATTACGCTGAAAACGACACCGATAAAGATCGTCTGATTTTCTTCTGCGACGTTGAGCGCCCGCTGGCTGGTTCATGGATCCAAGCCTTCAATCGCTGGTTCGGCCGTTACGTGGTCGGTGCTGCCGCCTCACCCAATGCCGAAGGTGACAAGACTGGCATCCTGAACAAGATCTTTGGTGTGGTCTACAAGGGCCGCGTCTGGGCCAAGGGTCTGAAATCGCGCAATCGTACAGCTTACTACGCCGGCAAGTGGATCATCCTGGGCGGTATTCTCGCCCTAATTCTGTTCGCGTAACCAGATACTGTATGCGTTTACTACACACCATGCTGCGCGTCGGCGACCTCGACAAGTCGCTGGATTTCTATACCCGCGTGCTGGGCATGACCCTGCTCCGTCGGAACGAATACCCGGAAGGCAAGTTCACACTGGCTTTTGTCGGTTTCGGCCCTGAATCGGAACACGCGGTCATTGAACTCACTTATAACTGGGGTGTCGAGAAATATGAGCTTGGCAATGCCTACGGCCATATCGCTCTAGAAGTCGATGACGCGTATGCGGCCTGCGACAAAATCCGTGCGATTGGCGGCAACGTGGTGCGTGACGCCGGTCCGATGAAACATGGCAACACGGTCATCGCCTTTGTTGAAGATCCGGACGGCTACAAGATTGAGCTGATCCAGCGCAAAGGACGTATCGATTGAACGGTCCTCTGCATGGGTAAGCGCCTGGAACACCTGGAGCAGAAGCTTCAGGTCTGGATGGAACGTGCCAACCGCAGTAACCACCTGCTTGGCCTTTGCGCACTGATCTCCTTTGGCGGCACGATCAGTGCGGCCTATCCGGTCACTGCCGTGATTGTCACGGCCGTATTGATGGCACCACGTCGCTGGTTGTCGCTGAGCGCCGCCTGTTCACTGGGCAGCGCGATGGCCGGTGCCGTGATTGTGGGGGTTGCGCACCTACTCGGCTATAACGAAATCCACCACCTTTTCCCGAATCTGATCAGCCCGCAAACCTGGGAGGAAGCCTCCCGGTGGATTAATGATTACGGCGTCTGGGCCATTTTCGGGGTGGGTGCCTCACCGCTACCGCAAATGCCGCTGCTGATATTCTTCGGCATCGTGGATGATCGAATTCTTGAGGCATTTGCAGCACTCTTTGCTGGCAAGCTCCTTAAATACACCGTGGTTGCCTGGGTCACCCAGCACTTCCCGGAGAAGCTGAGCTTCTTCAAACGCATTAACGGCAAAGTTCAGGCCAAAATTAACGATAAAAAGCCTGCCCCAACTTCGGAATAAGCTGGCCGTCACCCGTGCAAGGGCGTAAAATTAACCAGAGGGCGAAGATTCGTCCCTGTCCATTATTAACGGAGTTAGCATGTTTCCCGAATACCGTGAGCTGATCACCCGCCTCAAAACGACTGACCGTCATTTCACCAACCTGTTCGACAAGCACAACGAGCTGGACCAGAAGATCCAGAACATGGAAGCCCATATCGAATCTGGTACGCAGGAAGAGATCGAAACCCTGAAGAAGGAAAAGCTGCACCTGAAGGATGAGCTCTACGCCATTCTCAAGAAGGCCAGCGCTTAACTGACCGAGTTAGAGTCTGCGCCAAAGCAGACTAGACTGCCGATGCCCCTTTGGCATTATTCGTGGAATCGGCAGTCTTTCAAAGTGACATCGTGACTGAAGTCTTCTGAGGTATAAATGCTGCCCGTGAGCAGCCCCTCAAACGAAACAGCTTTCCCTGCCGCCAATGTGTTTGTACCTTCCGTGACATTGCGGCACCAGAGCGAGACTTCACCTAAACCGCTCACCCGCACATCAGCGACGACGGCATTCGGATTACCTTTGGCCGTTTTAACGAATTTCGCCTTGCCCTGCAGGATCTGACCTGCATACTTTCTGGCAACGGACGGGTCTTTACGGAGCTGACGGGCGATCTGTGGCAAAGCCGTCAGAGTTAAGCCATCCCGCGATACAGAGGGCGCCACCGCAGGCTTCGGCGAGGCCATCGTGGTTGGCGAGCGTTCGGCTACGGCCGAGACAGGTAATTCAGTCACAGACGGGACCACCGGCACCACTTCCTGAGGCGCGCTGTCTGAGACCTTGACCGGAGACTGGGTGATGCTGCAGGCTGACAGCAACAGTAATGATAAGAAAATGGTACTAGCACTCAAGCGCATGGTGTGTCTTTTCTGGTAAGAGATATCCATTCTAACCCTTGCCCCGCTAACGCAATACCTTACACAGGGATTACAATAACGTTTCAATTTTATGAGAAACGCATAGGACTCCCATGTTCGGCAAACTGATGCCCAAAGAGGGCAAATATTTCGATCACTTCAACGACCACGCGGCGCTGATTGCGAAGGGTGGTTCGCTGCTGACCGATCTGATTACGGCGCTGGCCACCCAATCGGGTGACGTTGCCCGTCTTGCCGACGAGATTGATGCGGTGGAGCGTCAGGCTGACAAGGTCACGCATGAAACCCTGGCCCAATTGCACAAGTCTTTTATTACCCCGTTTGACCGGGACGAGATTCACGAACTGATCAGCGGTATGGATGACATTCTGGACATTATTCAGGATGTCGCCGAGTCGGTCTCGCTCTACGATATCAAGCAAGTCCCGCAGGAAGCCGTTGCTCTGGCGCAAGTCACTGCCCGCTGCTGCAATCACATCACCTCCGTGGTGAAGCTTCTCGACAGCATGCAGAACGGTCCGCACATCCTGACCATCTGCCATGAAATCGACGAACTGGAATCAGATGCCGACCGCATGCATCGTGAACTGATGTCCAAGCTATTCCGTGATGAGCCAGACATTCGTCAGGTCATCAAACTCAAGGAAATCTACGAGATCCTCGAATCCGTAACGGATCGTTGTAAGGATGTCTCCGGCACGATCGAAGCGATCGTCCTCGAAAACTCCTGATCGCGCGATTCATGGATAACCTGCAAATGAGCCTGGGGGTGATCATCACCCTCGTTATCGTGGCGCTGCTGTTCGATTTCATGAATGGCTTCCATGATGCGGCTAACTCGATTGCCACGATCGTATCAACGCGTGTTCTCAAACCGCACCAGGCAGTGATCTGGGCCGCGGCCTTTAACTTTCTGGCCTACTTCCTGTTTGAGCTCAAAGTTGCAGGGACTATTGGTAAGGGCACCATCGATCCTTCGATTGTCGATCACTACCTCATCTTCGGCGCGCTCATTGGCGCCATCGTATGGAATGTCATCACCTGGTACTACGGCATTCCCTCTTCATCATCGCACGCGCTGGTGGGCGGCCTGGTTGGCGCCGCCGTTGCCAAGGCCGGCTTCGGCAGCCTCATTTCGGCCGGCGTACTCAAGATCATTGCCTTCATCTTTATTGCCCCATTCCTGGGCTTTACCATCGGTAGCCTGATGATGGTGATTGTTTCCTGGCTCTGCAGGAACATGTCGCCCAGCAAAGTAGATAAGCACTTCCGACGCCTACAGCTTGTTTCTGCAGCTGGATACAGCCTAGGGCACGGCGGTAATGATGCCCAGAAAACGATCGGTATTATCTGGATGCTGCTCATTGCGGCCGGTGTTTCGAAATCAGGCGATCACGTGCCTGCCTGGGTGGTATTGTCCTGCTACACGGCCATGGGTCTAGGCACCATGTTCGGTGGCTGGCGTATCGTAAAAACGATGGGTAACCGCATTACCAAGCTGAATCAGGCACGGGGTTTCTGTGCCAACAGTGCCGGTGCCATGACCCTGTTCTTTGCTACAGCACTGGGCATTCCGGTTTCGACGACGCACACCATTACTGGCGCCATCGCCGGCGTTGGCTCCACCCGTGGTGCCCGCCGCGTGCGCTGGGGTGTGGCGGGCAACATTGTCTGGGCCTGGATTCTCACCATTCCCTGCAGTGCCTTAATTGCTGCCGCGGCCTGGTGGTTAGGCACCAAGCTGCTCTAAGCGCAGACGCCTGGGCATCAGAATATTCTGCACGTGTAGTTAACGCGGGTAAAATCCGCGAATGCGCCACGCTCAATTCAAAAGACTGAAACCCCGCTTAAAGCAGGCGCTTTTGTGCTTATGCCTGATCCTGCCCGTTGCGTCACAGGCGAGCACCTTCTTTTTTCCGGAGATGCATCCGACCCAGACGCGGGCCGATCCACCCAGCTGGCTAAAAGATGGCGCCGGTGGTGACGGCTATGTCAGTATCACATCTGAAGTCGTTCCTGTGGGCAGCTGTGCCCGCCTCGCATCCAGTAGTTTCTGGGGTTCAGACAAGGTTCAACTGGTGCTATCGGTCACCAGCAATGGTTTTAAGAGCCGAATGGATCAGATGGATATACCCGTTGCAACGTTTGATGGCCGCGAGAATGGTGCAGAATGCGCTTCGCTAAGCACGGCTCCTATTCAGATCGTACCCCTCTCCGTTCTAGGTGTTCGATCACTGCTCAATCCGGGAAAGCTGTCGCTCACGATCAATGTGCGTAGTGCGATTGATTCAAACAGTGACTTTGTAGGCTCAGCAAAGCTATTGCTGGGCGCTGCCACCCTGGTCGCCACAGGTGGTACTTCGGCGCTGGTCGGTGGAGCCACCGCCGTTGTGGGTAATTCCGTACTAGCCGACACTGAAGCGCGCGCCAACAAAATGATGAAGGGCATGACGGATGCCCGCGTACCAATCTCGCTGACATGGTCTGACTTGCGCAAAGGCTTACATACCATTCAGATCCCGGTTTACCGCGTAGATTAGATGGGCAGCGTTTCCGACAAGAAGATACAACAACTACAGTCTGATCCCGCTGCCGAGAAAATTCATTTATTTACGATACGCCTGGATTTTGCCTATTTCCGGACACTGTTTTACCCCGCTGTTGAAGACCTCAGCAACCTTGGCGTGCGTGAAAACATCTCCGCCGAACGCATCTTGAATCACCTGGTACCCGGTACTAAAGAAAATTTCATGCAGCTTCTCAACAGTGCTGCGCCCAGCCAACTGAGAATTCTGTCCATTGCCAGCGGCAAGGATCTGTCCCGCGCCTGCTCACTGGGATTTGAAAAACTCCGAACTGCAGGTCTGGCCAATCCTGATATCGCTCTGGTCATGAAATCGTTTATGGATGAAGCTCGGGGCAATGCTGCGTGGTATCAAGACACGGATCTGGTTAAAACCTGTTTTGCTCAAGCACCTAAAGTTGAATCAGCACTGACCCTCATCTATGGTGAGCCCGGCCAATTGGCTTTAGGTTCGGCCCCTATAAGCACCTTACCCACCCCTCACTAGGCGTCTGCTCAGCGCCTATAACCGATTTAGGCTATAGACATCACTCAATCGGGGAATTCTGCCCGAACCTGGTGACTCCTAGAATCAGCTTAAAGATTCTTGAAAGGAGTTCACCATGAACCACAAACACACACGCCTCATAGCAGCCAGTCTCCTGGCCCTGCCCCTGGCGATTTCCGCAGCGCTTGCCCAGACGGCGGCCCCCGCCAAGGTCAGTCTGATTGACCGTCCGCAACCCGATATCAGCAGCCTGCCCGATGATGAATACGGCAAGCTCGCCCGCTACGGCCATGAACTGACGACACGTACCTTTGCCTATATCGGCCCGGAAGTAAAGAACAAGAAAATGCGTTACGCCGGTAATAACCTGGCCTGCACCTCTTGCCACGAAGAAAATGCGAGCAAACCCTACGCCATGCCTTGGGTGGGGGTTACTGCGACATTCCCGCAATATCGTGGCCGCGAAGATGACCTGAGTACCGTAGAAGAACGCGTCAACGGCTGTATGCAACGCAGTATGGCTGGCAAGCCGTTACCTCTGGACTCCCGCGAGATGAAGGCTTACGTGACCTACATCCACTTCCTGTCGACCGGCATTCCGGTGGGTGCCAAGGTTGAAGGTTCTGCCACCTTCCCTTCGAAGCCGCCTAACCGTCGTGCCGATCTGGCTGCCGGTGAGAAGATTTATAACGAACAGTGTGCCAGCTGCCATGGCGACAATGGCCTCGGCAAACGCGTAGGCGTTAAAGGGGATGCCCAAGGTTATATTTTCCCGCCTGTCTGGGGTCCGGATTCGTTTAGCGATGGTGCCGGTATGAATCGTCTGATCATGGCCATGCGCTTTATCAAGCACAACATGCCGATGGGGACCAACCACAAGAACCCGACGCTCACTGATGAACAGGCGTTTGATGTGGCTGCCTACATCCTTTCCAAGCCGCGTCCGCATAAGGCTAATCTGGATCAGGATTTCCCCGCACGTTGGAACAAGCCAATCGATGCCGCTTTCCCACCGTATGTGGATGGCGCACCGGCCGACCAGCACAAGTATGGCCCGTTCCCACCGCTAGCTGACAAGCAGCGCGCCGTTGCCGCTGCACGCGCTGCCGCCAAAAAGCATGAAGCTGAAAAGCAGGGTGCAACTCCTAGCAGCAACTAACGATTCTAGTCATCAAGCCCGGCTGGGTCGGCACGCAGAATCAGGCGTGCCAGCTCGGCCGCACTACTAACACCGGATTTTTCCATCAAATGCTGCCGGTGCACATGCACGGTATTGTCGCTGATGTTCAGTTCGCGACCGATTTCCTTGTTCGATAAGCCTTGTGCTAGGTGGCGGGCCACTTCGGTTTCCCGGGGTGACAGTTTGGCCAGTATCTGTCGCGCCTCCAGACAACGTTGATTCGCTGTCTGCCGCGCCACGCTGATGCTTACCGCGCGCTCCACCGTATCCAGAAACTGCTGATCTTTGAAGGGCTTCTGCAGAAAATCGATAGCACCTTCCTTCATAGCCTGCACCGCCAGTTCGACCTCACCGTGTCCGGTCATAAAAATCACGGGGAATGCACTCCCCAGTGCATTCAGCCGACGCTGCAGTTCCAGCCCACTGATCCGCGGCATGCGGATATCCAGCACCAGGCAACCGCCTGCGGCCGGAAATGCAGGTGCGGCTTCCAGAAAGGCTTCAGCCGATTCATGGCCGATGGCTGACCAGCCCGCCGATTCCAGCAGAAAGACCAGTGAACGCCGAAACGGCGCCTCGTCATCGACGACATGAATCTCAGGGGTAGTCATAACACATCATCCTTGTCTGATATCGGTCGGGCTATTTGCCCTGGCGCTTTCCGGCTGAGCGGCAGGGTAAAGATCATCCGCAGGCCGACACCGTCTTCCGGCAGAAGGGCCTTTAATGCGCCGCCGTGCGCTTCAATAATGGTTTTACAGATCGATAGGCCAAGACCCATGCCATCCTGCTTAGTCGTAAAGAAGGGCTCGAATAAGCGTTCAAGCTGATCGTCACTCAAACCACAGCCATGGTCACGTACAACCACATGGACCCAACCGCTACCCCCAGAGACCAGCATGATTTCCAAGGGATCGGCAGCGCCGGCCGATCTCTGGGCATCCATCGCGTTCTTCAGCAGATTAAGCAACACCTGCTGGATCTGCAGGGGATCAGCCTCGACCCAGCGGCTGTCCTGCGGTAACTGGTCTTCAATCCGTACCTCCGGTGCTTTAGCGGCCATGCCACGAAACAGGTGTACGGCCTCGTTGACCAGCGCTACTACCTCGCAATGCTCGCGGCTGCGGATCCTTTTACGGGCAAAGGCCCGGATGCCATTGAGGATGCCGGCTGCACGCTCTGACTCATTGGCAATTTCATCAGCCGCCTGCGCGGTGGCCTCCGGCGATAGATTCCCGCGGGCGAGCCGCCGGGTTAGGCTGCGGGCGTAGTTAGTCATCGTAGCCAGCGGCTGATTCAGTTCATGCGCCAGTGTGCCGGATAGCTCACCGAGAATGGAGAGTCGCGACAGATGTTCCATCTGCTGGCGTTGGGCATTGACGTTTTCTTCCAGTTCGTCGCGCTGTAAGAGCGCCGCCGAGAGTTCGCGTGTCCGCCGCTGCACCATGACCTCCACTCGCACCGTATACAGGAGCCAGAACAGCAGCACCGCTGAAAGACCCGCCGCTACAGGCCAGTATTCACGTACATAGGATTCAAAACTGTGCTGACGTAGAAAATCATACGGCGGTATTTTCAAATCACGTAGCATGTCATGCACCGGATGATAATCCGCCGGCACGCCCCACTGTTGCCCTGTGTTGCCTGGAGGCAACGACAAAAGAGCAATCAGTACCGAACGGGAAAGCTGGCCGGGAGTATCAGCGGTGGCGGCAAAAGCCCAACCAGGGTAGTTACGGGAGGACGTGGCACAGGGCAAGTCGCTTTGATGAGGTGAAAGCACCCGGAACTCCCCCGGTTTGACGAGGCCGGCACTGATCTGCTGCTCCAGCAGACAGTTGCGGATCACACCGGCATCCGCCTGGCCATTGCGCACCTGATCGATCACATGCGTCATCGGAAATCCGGTGAATACGGGTTTGACATCACCTGTCTCCGGATCCAGCCCCAGGGTCTTGAGCTCTGACCAGATCACCTGATACCCCCCAAAAGCCTCCGGCGACACGGCGGCCAGATATTTTTTGCGGAGATCGGTCAGTACTTGCAGATCGGCACGATCCGACCGGACGATCACCGCCGAACCGACCGTATGCGTCGCATCGTGGGAGCTTTCCGGCACTTGGGTGGCGATCCGACTGATGCCCAGGTCATACTCAAGCGCCACATAGTGCCCGGGGTTAGTAATGACAAAATCCACCGCACCTGCCTGAATAGCCCTCGCCATACCCTGAAGGTCGTAGTAGCGTGGTTCGAGGGTATGTTGCGGTAGTTTCTGCTGGAGGGCATTCACAAACGGGGACCACTGGGCAGCAGAGGCAGACTCCCCCTGCCAGGCAAGAATGCCCAATCGGATTTCGGCAGAGACAGCAGTGCCAATGCCCTGCCAGCCCAGAGACAACATTAAAGCCACAATGACGTACCACCGATCCATGCTCAAATCATCTTTCAATGCTTACTGCCCATGAGGTGAAATTAGCCTAACATTTTCGCCTGTTACTCAAGCCATAATCGTCCCGCAGCTTTGATTAAGATCAAATAATTTATATTCTTATACAACAAGCCATAATTTGACGTGCAGATTTTGCCCCCGGTCATCATGGCAGATATCAAAAGGCGATAGTGCGGTCCAATTACGGAAGACGAAATTCGGGTCGAGCCATGATAACCATCCATCTGGATAGCGGCAAAAGCCATGGAGTCATTCAGGCGCTGCCCTCTACGGACATGATGCCGGTGATACTGTCCTAATCGAAGTCGCCAAAAGAATGAACCTCACAGTAAGGCAACACGACACTGTAGCAAGAATTGGTGGTGATGAATTCGTGGTTGTACTCAATGATCTACAAAACGGCGATGACTATCAAAAACTAATAGATCGTATTCTGTTAGAAATTCTTCAGCCTGTTGATATTGGTCACCACATGGTCTGTGTGGGAGCAAGCATTGGCATTTCACTGAGTCAACACAGTGGATTCGATCCGAGCACGCTTGTAACTCTTGCTGACAAAGCCATGTATCAAGCAAAAGCGAAAGGTAAAAATCAATGGTGCATTCACAACCACGCTGACAGTAACGAAGAAATTACTGCGAAGTAATTCAAGAAGACCTGACATTGATGGGTTCTCTTCTCGGATGGCTCATGGAATCGAATTGCGTGCAAGTCATCCCCCAATGCCATGTTTGAAACTACCGTCAAATCGATTAGAACTCGATACAAATAATCGATCTTGAGTATGAACAAAAGTCCATGAAATCATGTTTTACGTATTTTAAACTGCTTATGTCTAGGACATCTGTGCTATAGTTCTTCTAGACCCATAGAATGGGCGTGGAGAAGACATGACCTACAAAATTGAAGTTTGCAACCCGTCAACTTATGAGTGGGTAGCCCTTGAGTTTCTTGAAACCAGCCTGAGCGAACTCAAGAAACGCGTACAGAAGATCAAACAGATTTACCCGGACTATTTGGTTCGGGCTCTGGATTCCGGATCAGCCAAGATGGTGGCATTTGTCTGACGCCGACTTTCTCTACTAAAGGAGACTCTATGGGACTGAGTTTCAAAATCGAGGTCAGAAACAATGCAAGTGAGCAGTGGCTTTTTTTTGAGGAGCTTGAAAAAAGCCCTGAAGTCGTTCGCGATTATGTCCGGCTTATTCGGACTGCTTACCCTAACTATTGGGTACGTGCGATGAACAAGCTCACAGGCGAAGTGTTGACCAGCAACCAGACCGATTAAACACCAAGAGCCGCATCATGCGGCTCTTGTTTTTTTTGGGCGATGGCGGCTACTTGACCAGTGGCCGAACCCCTGTAAACCCACCATCGACCGACCACACCTGTGCCGTCACCCGCGCACTGTTTTCCGACATGAGCCACACCATCAGTTCGGCCAGCTCATCAGTGGTGCCAATGCCCGGTATCGGATACTGTCGGGCAGCAGCACCCCGTGCGGCTTCGGTGCCTAGAATATTTTGTGTTGCCGGGGAATCCATTATGCCCGGTGCTATGGCATTCACGCGGATACCATAAGGAGCGTAGGTCGCTGCAGCGCCGCGCGCCAGGCCTTCTACCCCGGCTTTGGCCGCAGCAACCGCCTCGTGGTTCGGGGTACCGATCTGCGCTGCGACAGAAGATACCAGTACGGCACTACCCGGCAAATTACGCTGACGTAAGCCACCAACAAAGGCACTCAGGGTTGCAAATGCACTCACCAGATTTGCCTGCAGGCAATCTTCAAAATCCTTGGGGCTCATTCGGTGTAATGCGCCAAGACGAATATTGCCGACACAATGCGCGAGCGCCTGAGGTAGCAAACCCGCAGATTCGGCCGTCGAAATTACATGCGCCGCACCTTCGAAGGAGGAACAATCCGCTGCAATCTGCAAATGGGCATTGCCGTAAATGGCTTGTAAACGGCTGGGATCCCGGCTGACTAGAACCAGCTGCCAGCCTTCTGCCGCGAGTCGACGAGCGACCGACTGGCCGAGACCACCGGCGGCACCGGTAATGAGCGCGACTTGATTCATATCAGATCCCTTGCTCTTGTCGCCATGCGGCGACAAGAGCTGGAACACCATCAATTTTATTTAGAACCCGGAGCCCATCGTCACCCAGCTTCTTGTCTGGCAGCGCGCCACCACCGGCCCAGATCATAATTTCCGGGACCAAAAGCTGGCGAAATTGTCGTAGATCCTTTAGAGCATCTTTGGCCGGATAGGCGGCACTGAACGAAACAGCCACCACGTCAAAGCCCCCTGTACAGGCATAGCTGGCAATATCTGGTAACGGCAACCGTGTTCCGAGTGAGGTACATTGGGCCCCCTCAGCCACACACATGGCCTCCACCATAAGAATACCCAAGCCATGCTCTTCATTCGGAAAGGTCGTCAACAAAATCTTTGGCGGCGTCTGACTGGGTGCTTGTAGTTGTATGGCGTGACGAATCACGTTCTGAACTTGCTCGGTGTAAAGGTGCTCCTCCGGGATTGATAATTCTCCACGGAGCCATGAATCCCCCACGACATCATTCATAGGCACAACGGTGTGCGTAATAAAACGCTGCAATCCCTCTTTGACCAGAATTCGATTCAGGTGTGATCGCAACTCATGGCTACGATGCAACCGCAGGAGTTTGAGCATCGAATTGCAAAGCATGTAGACAGCAGGGTCAACTGTACTGCTGCCAAAGGAATCGAGCAGCCGCAGAAGTTCAGAAAGGCCTTGGGTAATGATCTTACCTGGACGAACCCCCTGATCCATCAGACGGCGAATGATCCGTAAACGTTCTACCTGAGCCATCGGATAGACACGTTCACCCGATGCATCGCGCTCTGGCACTGGGAAGCCATAGCGACGCTCCCAGACACGTAAGGTGTCTTTACCGATTCCGGTATCGCGTTCGACTTCAGCGATACGCATCCCATCGGGCATGCTCAAGCGAGAAAAAGGTTCTGGTTTGTTCATTTTGTCTAGGACAAATATTGACAGATGTTGAATTACCGCTTATTTTGCCACCAAAGCGTTTGTCTTGGACAAAAAGGAGCAAAAAATTTTCTACCCCACGAAAACAGCCTTGGTCCTTAGCCTGCTGAGCCTGCCCTTGTTCAGCGGGGCAAGCCTTGCTCGAGACACCCCACGGGAGCCCACCATGACCAAGATCAAAGCCTTCTGCCCCGCTTTGCTCAATCATTCTTTTCCCCGCTTACAAGATGAAACACCCCAGTCGCTTTGCCAATACACCGGCAAAGTCATTCTGGTCGTCAACACCGCCAGCTACTGTGGTTTTACCCGTCAGTACGACGGGCTTGAGCGGCTCTATGCCCGTTATAAAGATCAGGGCCTGATCGTACTCGGATTCCCTTCCAACGACTTTGGGCAACAAGAACCGGACAGCAACAAGAAAATTGCCGATTTTTGCCAGAGTACTTACGGCATCAAGTTCCCCATGTTCGCCAAATCGTCCGTACGCGGCGTTGCTGCCAACCCGCTGTTTAAAGAGCTCGCTAGTATCACGGGCGAGTCACCGAGCTGGAATTTTCACAAGTACCTGATCAGCCGTGACGGATCGAAGGTTCAGAGTTTCGGCAGTCAGATCGCACCGGAAAGCAAAACCCTGACCGAAGCAATCGATAGGCTGCTCCAAGTTAACCCTTGAGATCCTCATTGCTACTGTGCGACATCTCAGATCAATTTCAATCTCTCCATAACCATTCCGCCTATGCCCTGATCGAGGGCATTAACAACTGAAAGCACGCTATGCGCCAGAAAATTGCCATTGTTGGAAGCGGTATCTCAGGGCTTGGGGCAGCCTATCTCCTGAGCCATCATCACGATGTCAGCGTCTTCGAAGCAGATAATCGTCTCGGTGGGCACAGCCACACTGTTGATATCGATCTAGATGGGCATCGTTTCGGTATTGATACCGGTTTCCTGGTATTTAACGAACGAACCTACCCGCTCCTCTGTCGTCTGTTCGGCCATCTACAGATTCCGGTTGTCAAGAGTGATATGTCTTTCTCGGTCCAGATTGCAAAGCCTGCGCTGGAATGGGCCGGGACTAGTCTCGATTCCGTCTTTGCCCAGCGAAGGAACCTGTTGCGACCGTCTTTCTGGAAAATGCTGGCAGATATTCTCCGTTTCAATCGGGGAGCCACGCGTGACATGGAGGATTCTCAGCTTAAGCACTTATCACTGGGGGATTACCTGAACCTGAATGGTTACGGTAACACTTTTCGTCAAGACTACTTGCTACCCATGGCCGCCGCGATCTGGTCCTGCCCGACCGAACAGATGCTGGCTTACCCGTTTCATACCTTCGCACGTTTCTGCCATAACCATGGGCTCCTGAAGATTACCAACCGTCCCACCTGGATGACCGTTGCTGGTGGTTCACGAGTCTACGTCAACACTCTGGCCCATGCGATTAAAAGCCGGGGTGGTAACATCCGCCTGGAATCCCCGATCAAAGCTATCGAACGTGACCCTGATGGCATTAACGTCCATTCCGCCGCTGGCATCGAGCGATTTGATCAAATCCTGCTGGCCTGCCATAGCGACCAGGCCCTGGCGCTTCTTGGCGAAGATGCAACAACCGAAGAGCGCACAGAACTGGCGAAGATCCGTTACCAGCCAAACCGTGCAGTGCTGCACACCGATGCTGCACTTCTGCCTGCCAATACCAAAACATGGTCTGCCTGGAACTATGCAGCGCCCGGAGCCCTGCCAACGCATCCGGGCCAGCGCTCGGTGAGCGTGTCATATCTACTCAACAAGTTGCAACCTCTCCCTACCGATACTCCAGTCATTGTCACGCTTAACCCTTGGCAAGAACCTGCAGCGGCCAAGACCTATCGCCAGATCCATTATGCACATCCGGTATTCGACGGGCCAGCCATCACGGCCCAGTCAGCGATCAAGCATTTCTCAGGGAAAAATCGAACACTTTATGCCGGTGCCTGGCTCGGCTATGGTTTTCATGAAGATGGCTTTGCATCGGCAGTCCGCGCTGCTGGCCAACTGATGCCCCTACCCGACTGGCTACTCGGCGATCAACCGGAACTGAACGAGGTAGCCGCCACCGAGGCTAATCCAACGCCCATAACGGTGAATGCATGACGTCCCCATCGCGCCTCAGCTGGACCACACCAACCCTGTGCACCGGAGAGGTGATGCATGCACGTACACGGCCAATCCGTAACGTTTTTCACTATCCGGTTTTCTACTTGCGCTTACCTTTAAGCCAACTGAACATCATCAAACTGCGGGGGCTGTCCATCAACCGCCCGGGCATCTGTCAGATTCAGAATCGGGATCATGGCCCACAGGATGGCAGTGATCTCCTTATATGGGCACGACGGCTGCTGGCTGAGCACGCCCTGAGTCTTGTGACCGACGGTGGTGAAATCGTTCTGCAAACCATGCCACGTCTCTTCGGTTATGTCTTCAACCCGGTCAGTTTTTATTTCTGCTACGACGCCACCGGCCATTTACGTGCCGTTATCGCCGAGGTCAGCAACACCTTCGGAGAACGTCACCACTACGTCGTTGCCCACGAAGACCATCGTCCTATTCAGGCGCACGACCGTTTGATCGCCCGCAAAGCCTTTCACGTTTCCCCATTTTTCCCGCTCCAAGGGGCATACGAGTTCCGATTTGGCGGTAGCCCCGAATCTCCGGTTGCCATCATTAATTACCGTGCCAATACTAGCGATGCATCAACAATCGAATCGGCCACCAATCCAGATCCCAACTCTGGCCTCGGTCATTACGGGCTAAGAACCTGGCTTCGTGGTCAAGCTGTGCCTCTTACGAGTTTGTCTCTGCACCGAGCCCTCTGGCGCTTTCCCTTGCTGACCTTTGGTGTGATTTCCCGTATCCATTGGCAGGCACTTCGCCTTTGGCTAGACAAGGTCACATTTTTTACGAAACCACCCCGGTCTACGCACCCGCTTAAGGAGACAACCTCATGAACACGCGCACCGACACTCTCAGATCGGATAACCTTCCCGTGTCTCTGGGTATCACCGGGGTACCCGTTGCCAACGGCCAGAGCATCGTAGATACCGAGCGATTACCAGTCGCCGCTCGTGCTGTTCTTTCCATGCTGTCGCAGATCAAATACGGCCAGATCAAAGTCACCTTGCCTGACGGCCGTCAGCACCTTTGCGGGACCCTGCAAGAGGGAAAGGTCATTGACCTGATCGTGCATGACTGGCAAGTCTTTGGTGAAATGATTGCCCGTGGCGATATCGGTGCCGCAGAAGCGTTTATTGATGGTCTATGGGGAACCGATGCCCTCAGCGGTCTATTGACTCTCATCGCTCGTAATCGGCGTGTTCTAGAAAAAGCGATTCACGGGCGACGCTGGCAACTGATCAGTGCCTGGCTGCTGCATCGGATGCGCGCCAACACCCGTCAGGGCAGTAAACGTAACATCATGGCCCACTACGACCTGGGTAACGATTTCTACCGCCTCTGGCTCGATGAAACCATGACCTACTCGAGTGCACTTTTTGATCAGGTGGCTCATCCGGATCAGGCCACCTGGGCTGATCTGCCCGCAGCCCAACGGGCCAAGAACGACCGAATGATCCGTGCACTCAACATTCAACCCGGTGATCAGGTGCTGGAGGTGGGCTGTGGCTGGGGCGGTTTCGCCGAACAGGCCACCACACTGGGTGCCCATGTCACAGGCCTGACACTCTCTCCAGCACAGCAGGCTTTTGCGCGTGAGCGTGCCGCAACCGGTGGCTGGGCAGAACGGGCCGACTTCATGCTCACCGATTACCGAGACATGCAGGGGCAGTTCGACCATATCGTATCAGTCGAAATGTTCGAAGCCGTCGGCGAACGCTGGTGGCCGACCTATTTCCGCACGCTCAAGCGTCTACTCAAGCCGGGTGGCCGCGCCCTGGTTCAGGTCATTACGATTGACGACGCACTCTTTCATTCATATCGGCGGGGTACTGACTTCATACAACGGCATGTATTCCCGGGTGGCATGCTGCCTTCTCCTACACGCTTCCGCAGTGGTGCCGAAGGCGCAGGTTTCAATGTCTGCGATGACCTGAGTTTTGGCATCCATTACGCACGTACCCTGGGTTTATGGCACGACGCTTTCTGCGAACAATTGGTTGACGTTAAAGCTCAGGGCTTCGATGACCGTTTCATCCGCCTGTGGCGTTTCTACCTGGCCTACTGCGAAGCCGGTTTCCGAGCCGGATCCATCGATGTCCACCAATACACGCTACAAGCCTAGGAGTCATCATTTATGAGTAAATCTGGCAATCTATGGCGCAAACCGCTGCTCACCCTGTGTGCACTGATCGGACTCAACGGCTGTTCAGGTGTGAGCATCAACCAGTACGCGCAGGAGCAACCAGCCCTTGATCTGCAGCAATATTTCAACGGGACGCTGGACGCCTACGGCATGTTTCAGAAACGCTCGGGTGAAGTAGTCAAACGCTTCCATGTGGTTATCGATGCCCGTTGGCAAGGCGATGTCGGCACGCTGGATGAACGCTTCACCTACAGTGACGGTAGCACCCAGCAACGGATCTGGACTATTACCAAAACTGGTGCGCAAACCTATACCGGCACGGCCGCAGATGTGGTCGGTGAAGCCCGGGGGGAACGCGCCGGCAACGCCCTGCGCTGGCAGTATGTGCTAGCCCTGCCGGTCGACGACAAGGTCTATCACGTCGACTTTGACGACTGGATGTTTCTCATGGACAACAAGGTCATGTTAAACCGGTCCTCTATGTCGAAATGGGGATTCGACCTCGGTGAAGTTACGCTCACCTTTGTGAAACGCTAAAGCCACCTGCCATGGCGCACCTCAATCAGCCTATCCGTTCAGAAGACTGGGCCGGACTGCGTGTCTGGATCATTGGCGCGTCAACCGGCATTGGTGCTGCGCTGGCCAAGCAACTCGCCGGACTTGGCGCCCATCTAATCCTATCCGCGCGTCAGACAGCCCCCCTCAATGAGATCGCAGCGCGCTGTATTTGCCGTCCCACGGTACTACCCTTCGATGCCTGTGACGATGTCAGCCTAAAAGAAGCCGTTGCCCAGGTCCGGCTGCATCTAGGCGGCGTGGATCTGGTTATCTACAATGCGGGGACCTATGAAGCCACGCGGGTTGACACACTCACATCTGATGGCGCAGAAAAATCCCTGCGGGTTAACCTTTTGGCACCCATCAGCGCTACGACCTACCTGCTTCCTTTATTGTTGCAAGATCTCGCCGATGGCCGACCGCGCGGCGTTGCCTATGTCGCCAGTGTCGCGGGTTACCGCGGCCTGCCGCGTGCGCTGACGTATGGACCCGCTAAAGCCGGTTTGATCAGTTTTGCCGAATCGCTCTGGGTAGACCTACACGGCCTGGGATTAAACACCTGGATTATCAACCCGGGTTTTGTCCGCACGCGACTCACCGCTGGCAATGATTTCCAGATGCCGGCACTCATGGAGCCCGAGGCAGCGGCAACGGCCATCATCCGGGGCTTTGCCCGCGGAGGCTTCGAGATTCACTTCCCCAAGCGCTTTACCTGTTTCATGAAGTGCCTGCGGCTACTTCCCATTGGCTGGTATTTGCGCCTGAGCCAACGGCTTGTACCGCCGTTATCGCGCCTTAAGACCGTGCAAAGTACTCGCACGGAATAAACCCGGTTTTTAAGAAGGAACTGAATATGCCGCATCTGAACCGTGATCAAACTCAGGCTGTTGTGGAAGCCCTGGTGCCCTTTTACGAAAATCTGCGCCCAGAGGATGTTGATGGCTTCGAACGGTTTTATCGACATGACGCCCGCTTTCGTGACCCGTTCAACCATGTCAGCAGCATCGAAGGTATCAAGCGAATCTTCACGCACATGTTTACCCAGGTCCATGAGCCGGCCTTCCGCATCACAAAAACCATCGTGGGTGACGGCGATGCCATTCTGTTCTGGACCTTCCGTTTTCGCTTCAAGGGCATGGGCTGTAAATCCGTTCAGGCCCTGGAAGGCGTGACACACCTGGCATTTGATGAGAACAGCCTGGTAACCCTACACCGTGATTACTGGGATGCGGCTGAAGAACTATATAGCCGCCTACCGGTGATTGGCTCGCTCATGCGGGGCTTACAACGCATGATCCGCGCCTGAACGCCACAGCAGACTCAGAGTTTCAGAGCCAGGGTCTTGCGCCAGCGATAGAGCATGGTCACGGCGACGGCTTTCAATCCCAGAGGCAACAGCACATAAGCCGCAATCAGCACATCGCGGTGCTCACTGCTCCCTGGGCTATAACCGAACAACCCGAGCAAGGGTAAGGCAATACCGGCGGCCAGCGCCAGATTGATTTTAGCGACCAGGTTCCAGACCCCGAAGTAGGTCCCCGTGCCGCCCCGGGTTTCTCCCAGATCGGCGACGATGGACGCTGGAATCGTCAAATCGGTACCCACCGCGATGCCCGTGCCAACACAGATCAGTAGAAAGAGCCCCCAGTCACCCGGTCCTAAAAACGCGGCCCCGGCAAATGACAGCATCGCCAACCCCATGGAAAGCATCCAGATCAGCGGCCGACCCCAACGCCGAGCACAGCGAACCCAGACCGGCACCGCCAGCGCTGCCGCCAGAAAATAGCTGCCCAACAGCAACCCGGTTTTGTCCGGCACGCCGAGCACATCCGTCACGTAAAAAACAAACAATGTTGCCGGAAATGCCGATGCCACGCCATTCGCAAAAAATACGCTCATCAGCCGGCGGAAAACCGCGTCAGACCAGGCCACTCGCAAACGCTCGCGCAATGACTGTTCAATACCCTGCGGTTGCAACGTGGGCAATCCCTGCAGAGTCAGCACGGCCAACACCAGAAAACCCAACAGGAAGGCCGGTAAGTGCTGCATGCCGGTCAGCACATCCTCCGAGACTGCTGTCGGAATCATTGCCGCAATCACTACCCCTGCCAGAATAAAAGCTTCACGCGCACCGGTCAGTTGCAGGCGCTCCGTTGTATCCCGTCCCAGATCACCGCCCCAGGCCTGATAGGCAATCATCGCTGCTGAAAAACCTAGCGTACAGCATGCCAGGCTCATAAATAGCCAGGCCGCCGGCATGGCCGTTGTGAAAGCATTCAGACTAAATAGTGCATAAAATCCCAGACCGAATGGTACTAACGCCCGGACTAGAAAAGGTCGTCGCGGTTGGCGATCTGCTAGCCAACCGAAAAACGGGTCTGCCACTGCATCTAGTAAACGGGTCAGCAAGAGAATCAGGCCAATCGCCGATAGGTTCAATAAACCGCTGCGTGCATAGAAGTCCGGCACAAAAATGTAAATAGGCAGGGCACCAAAAGCCAGCGGCAACCCAAGCAGCCCATAGCGGAATAACACTGCCCGACGCATCAACCCGCACCAGCTCGTAGCAAACGGCTCCGCAATCCCGGCTCACTGGTTTTAGAATCCAGCCAGATACCAAAGAAATACCGGGCAAAATCCGGATCACGGATCTGACCAATTTCGCGCCGGTTAAAATAGAACGTTGCGGAACCGGGCCGATAGACCCCAACAATCTGATCCCCCGGCTTCACATCCGGAAAAATACGGCGCATGGCCAATGCCCATTCCGCCAACTGTTGGTCAGAAGCACCCAGCCCACGCATCTGATCAACACTGGCGTCCACAATCCGTTGTCCAGCGATATCCCGCTTATAGGTCAATTCCAGGGCCAAGGGGGGCGCTTTGGGATCAGGGCCCGCCCAGAGGGATGCTTCGTAAACCAGAAACCCGAAACGACGCAACTCCCCCGAACCATATCGCTGAAGGTTGATATCGGGCGCAAGTGAAGACGCATCAGCCCACACCAGTTTCGGCCCGAGTAGCATGAGCAAACTCACTATTCCGAGCATGACAGAACGGCTGATAACATTTTTTATGGGCATCAATATACCTACGGGCTGACTCTGGATATTGCGACAGGGGTCAGCCTACCAAACCCTTCACCCATTGGCCATAGACTTGATCGGCTAATCGATGCAGTGCCGGCAACGCATCAGGCAATTGTCGATCAATACAGTCGGGTGTTTCTATTGCCACTCTTGCTCCCGAAGCCGTTTCAGCTGCAGTCTCTTCTTCCCAGTGCTCGCACCAGTCGGCAATCATGGCCGGCGTCATCTCAACATGACACTGCATCCCAAAGTGTGGTCCCATGACAAACATCTGATGTCCACAGAAGTCATTACGTGCCAATAGTATTGCACCATCGGGTAATGAAAACGTTTCGCCGTGCCACTGAAACACGGTCAAAGGACTTGCAGTGAATGAACCCAACCATTCTGAGGCTGCAGGCACGGCTAGCGGTTCCAGCGTACTCCAGCCGATTTCCTTGACCGGATTACGCACCACCTGCCCCCCCAGACTTTTACTCATTAACTGACCACCGAGGCAGTGACCAATCACGGGCACCCCTCTGGACACGGCATCCCGGACCAGGGCACAGACCGGTTCAATCCATGGCAAGGGATCATTCACACTCATCGAGCCTCCCATCAGACAAATACCCGCATAGGCACCGGCATCGGGTGGAACGGCATCCCCACGATCCATGGCTAGAAGCGTCCAGGGAATCTGCTGCTGATCCAGATAATCAACAAAGTATCCCGGCCCTTCGATGAGATTGAATCGGAAAATAGCAACGGGTTTCATCTGGGACTTCACTCCTATAACGCTCTAGAACCGGATTTTCAGATGGTAATCAGACCATACGGGGATTACAGCGGAATGCCATCGAATGCCGCATAGATATTTTTAAGCCAGGTTTTAACCCGTTGTCGCTCCAGCAAGCCAAGCGCATTTTGGCCCTCGCGGTGGTGCATTGCCGCCCAAAAACTGGCGTTCTGTGCATCAATTTTGCGCATGCTTGCCTCGTGCAATTGCGGCATGGTGATAACGCGTGCCCCCAAATCTATTGCCAATTTTAGCTCGGAGGAATCATCCAGCAGCGAAAAATCCTGGCCTCGACCCATATTACGAACGATAATAAAATTTGCCTTATCGCCATAGGTTTCCGTCAATCGTCCGAGCAAATTGACCGAGTCTTTACCGCCATCGGTGACATGCCAAAAATAAACCCGGACATCCAGATCAGAAAATAACGACAGCAGATCGGCATCGTTGATCCAACGGGATAAAGGCTGCGCAGTCTGAGCAGCAAGATCAACAATCACTTTCTGATCAATGGCTTGCTGAGGATCAACTTCAAAACTGCTGACAATCTGGTCCAAGCCTTCATACGCATCGACAACAATTTGAGCCGCGTAATCGGCATAAAAACGACGGAAAGACGGATGTGATCGATCCGTGTCGTAGCCCGTAAAGGGCTTAGCGTGGTCGATAAAATATTGTGCCAGCACCCTGGACACCACCGATTTACCAACACCGCCTTTTTCACCACCGACAAAATTCACTGACTTCATAGAGACCACCTCAGAGTGCGTAGAAATTTCTACAGATGGCAACTTATAAGCAACTAGCATGCCAGCCTTAAAACGGCCTGTTGTCAACGAACGCGCTCAAAGTCGTAAGGATCAGGTCTACGTCTTTGTAGGTATTTCGCAGAGAAATGGGTGAAATACCTGTGTCGGTTAAGCATTTATTCACAGCAAAGGTGTATTCTTCAAAGCCAATAACAGAAAGATGTAATGTCCTCGAAACTCGTACAAAAAGCACGTAGCCTGCTGTTTGACGGTGCCGTTGCACTCGTGACCATTCCTTTTGGCCTTATTCTTGGCTGCGTTGGTTTTGCACTGCCCTTAAAAACACGCTTCATGCTGGTCCGCTGGTGGCGTTACAGCTTTGTTTTCTTTGAACGTTTTATACTGGGTATCCGCGTTGAAGTGATCGGTGCCGAGAATATTCCAGATCAGCCGTGCATCATCATCTCAAACCATCAGTCGGCCTGGGAGACGGTAGGGTTGCAAAGTCTGTTTTCCCCATGCGTCTTTGTCCTCAAACAAGAGCTTCTGAAAATTCCCTTCTTCGGTTGGGGCTTGGCCTCGGTCAAAATGATTGCGATTGATCGGGAAGCCTCGAAAAAGGCCCTGAAAGCGGTGACTGATCAAGGCATTGACCGCCTGTCCCAGGGGATTTCTGTGGTGGTATTTCCAGAAGGCACCCGTGCGGCAGCCAATGAATTGCTCCCGTTTCAGATCGGCGGCGCCTTTCTGGCGAGCAAAAGTCATGCACCCGTCGTGCCGGTAGCGCATAATGCGGGTTGTGTTTGGCCGAAGGGGTCTTCACTGAAAGGACCGGGCGTGATTACGGTAGTCATCGGCGAGCCGATAATGCCGGGTCTGAAAGCCCAGGAGCTGAATGAGCGGGTTGAATCCTGGATTCGCCAGCAGATGCCGGCGATGAATTAAGGAAGCGGTTTTATGACATGCGTTAATGATTTTCGACTGAAGTTCGGTAAAAAAGAGATTGTCCCCATTATTGTGGGCGGCATGGGTGTAGATATTTCAACGGCGCAACTGGCCCTAGAAACAGCCCGGCTAGGTGGCATTGGCCACATCTCGGATGCCATGGTCCCCGATGTCAGCGACAAGCGTTTCAACACAACCTTTGTCAAGGATAAAACCAAGTTTTACCGGCTCAACATTTCGAATTCGGACAAGTCGAGCGTGAAGTTCGATCTCGGTTTGCTGGCCGAAGCAACCAAACTGCATGTCGCCGCGACGATGGAGGCCAAACGTGGTGAAGGCTTGGTATTCGTCAACTGCATGGAAAAGCTCACCATGAATGCGCCGCGTGAAACACTGCAGGTGCGTATGGCCTCCGCGCTAGATGCGGGCATTGACGGCATCACTCTGAGTGCCGGTTTGCACCTGGGCTCCTTCTCGCTGATTGAAGACCACCCGCGATTCCGTGATGCCAAGCTGGGCATCATTGTCTCTTCGGTACGTGCATTGCAGATTTTTCTGCGCAAGAACGCCAAACTCAACCGTTTGCCGGATTACATTGTGGTCGAAGGCCCGTTGGCTGGTGGTCACCTGGGTTTTGGTGCCGATTGGGCGCAATATGATCTGGCCACCATTTGCGCCGAGATCATTCAGTATCTGAAAAACGAACAACTCGATATTCCCGTCGTCGCCGCCGGCGGTATTTTTACCGGCAGCGATGCCACCTCGTTCCTGGAAAACGGTGTTGCCGCCGTACAGGTGGCGACCCGCTTCACCGTGGCCGAAGAATGCGGCCTGCCCTACAAGGTTAAACAGGAATACTTCAAGGCCAGCGAGGCCGATATCGAAGTCAACAATATTTCGCCGACCGGTTACCCGATGCGCATGCTGAAGAGCTCGCCGGCCATTGGATCCGGCATCCGTCCGGGCTGCGAATCTTACGGTTATTTGCTGGATGGTAACGGTAATTGCTCTTATATTACGTCTTATAACCGAGAAATTGCCGAGCATCCGAATAGCAAGAACATCTCGGTCATGGACAAGACGTGTCTGTGCACCCACATGAGCAATATGAATTGCTGGACCTGTGGCCACTACACCTATCGCCTGAAAGATACGACGCACCGACTGGAAGATGGCTCGTATCAGGTCTTGAGTGCCGAGCATGTATTTAACGACTATCTGTACAGCAAAGATCAGAAAATAGCCTTGCCGACACCCGGGTAAGTCGATAGCTCACAGTCTCAATCGGTGACTTGCCATTTATGGACCACCCAGGTAATCTACGTTAAGAATGGTTCATAACCATCTATTTTTTAACGTATTTTTAACATAAATGTCACACTGAGCCGATGGGTACCGAAACCGAATTGAAACTCTCCCTGGCGGCGGAAGATATTCCCCTGCTGCTGAAACATCCCTTACTCGCAGCCGCGCCTAAACGTCAAAAACTGCACAACACCTACTTTGACACGGCCGATCTTGCTCTAACAAAACAAAAAGTCGCTGTCCGTGAACGACGCGTTTTGAGAAAAACGCTACTCACCGTCAAGACGGCACAACGCAGCGAAGGTGGCATCAGCCAGCGTTCAGAGTGGGAAGCCCCCACGCTCCCTGGAAGTTTTGACTTTGCAACCCTGATTGATGATGCGCACCTAGCTGAAGCTCTCAGCCAGATTTCCAGCAGCCTGCTACCCATTTTCACGACCGATTTCAATCGCCGCATCTGGACACTCGATTTTCGCCGAGCCACCATTGAAGTTGCCTTGGATCTGGGCACGATCTCGGTCAGCCGCGATGACATCAACCGTGAACAGCCCATTTGCGAATTGGAGCTTGAACTCAAAGCGGGCTCTCCGGCAACTCTCTTTGCGCTGGCCCGGATGCTCAGCCGTCAGGTCCGCCTCCATCCTGCGGATGAAAGCAAAGCCGCTCGCGGGTATGCACTGTTCCTGAATGACCGCATTTCCCCGGTAAAAGCCGATGCCATGAGCATCGACAGCAACGATACGACCATTGCCGTATTTCTACGCGTGGCACGAAGCTGCATCGCACAACTCCAAGCCAACGAACGCGGTATTCAAACGCCTCAGAATGATGAATACATCCACCAGGCACGGGTCGCACTGCGCAGGCTCCGAACCGCACTTCGGTTATTTGCTGATGCCTTACCCGCTGGTTTTGCGGATCGCTGGAGTAACGCATGGCGAGATATCGCTCAAGAACTTGGCGACGCCCGTAACTGGGACGTCTTTTGTGCTGAGCAGATTCCGTTGCTCGACAAAGACCTGGGCGAACATCCTGACCTGCTGGCTTTAAGAAGCTTTGCCCATCAAAGGCAAATCGCAACACATGACACTGCTAAAAATTATATGAGCAGTAAACAGTACAGCCTGAATATCATCAGTTTCTGTGAAGCACTATTTACCCTCAAGGCGGGTGATGAGTTGATTCGTGGGTATGCGACTAAGGCACTCAAGCGCCGGCATAAACGCTTTGTAACGGGTGCTCGAATGGCACATACCCTGAACGCCGAGCAGCGTCATGAGGTCCGTATCGATCTCAAGAAACTCCGCTACACGCTCGACTTCTTTGAAAGCCTATATCCCAAAAAGAAAGTTCAGGCCTTCAGTCGATCACTGGCTGCAACGCAAGAATTACTGGGGCACATGAATGACTTGGCGACGGCAGAACTGCTGATGGCCGAGCGTCACTTACCTAGCGAGGATGTGCCGATGGCTTGGGCAAAGGGACGGATGAGCGCTTATCTGGATATGTTGCCTGCAGCGCTCAAACCTGTGATCGAACAGTCGGTTCCCTGGGATAAGTAAACGGTTCTACTTGTTTTTTTCTGAGTCTTTTTTGTCGGCGTCCTTTTTGAGGACGTCGTCACAAAAGGCTTTATAACGTTTCACAGCTTGCTTGTAGCCATCTTCATAACCATTGCGGTAACCGGAACCACCGAGTAGCTTTTTGAAGTTAGGCTTGTCCTTGAGTATTTTTTCGAATTGTTCCAAGGCTTCCTGCAGGGATAAATTAGGCATGTCCATGCTCCATAAAGAGACACACGGAACATACCTAATTTCCCGCAGATCAACCACCGCAAACGCGTGAACTTTTTATTTCATTCATGTTTCAAGGGGTGATTGATCTAGGCTCGCTCATACCATTGACGCGATTTCATCACCACACGCACCACCAGCAACATGACCGGTACCTCGATCAACACACCAACTACGGTGGCCAATGCAGCACCCGATTCAAAACCGAAAAGACTGATCGCAGCTGCCACGGCCAGTTCGAAAAAATTCGAGGCGCCGATCAGCGCGGACGGGCCGGCAACGCAGTGCTTTTCGCCCACCGTACGATTCAGCCAATAGGCCAGTGCCGAATTGAAAAACACCTGAATCAGAATCGGCACGGCCAGCAACGCAATAATTAACGGCTGCTCCATGATGGCTTTTCCTTGAAACGCAAAAAGCAGTACCAGCGTCAGTAACAGCGCAGAAATCGACCATGGGCCAATCTTTTCCATCGTGGCATCAAAATGCGCCTGCCCTTTCGCTAACAGCGCCTTGCGCCAGAATTGCGCCAGAATGACCGGAATCACGATATAGAGCACCACCGAAGTCAGCAGCGTGTCCCAGGGCACTGTGATGGCAGAAATACCGAGCAGAAAGGCCACCAGCGGTGCAAAGGCAAACACCATAATCGTGTCATTCAACGCCACCTGCGACAGGGTAAACAGCGGATCACCCTGAGTCAGTCGGCTCCATACGAAAACCATGGCAGTACATGGCGCCGCCGCCAGCAGAATCAGACCGGCGATGTAACTGTCGATCTGGTCAGCCGGCAGGTACTGTGCAAAGATGCCACGGATAAAAAACCAGGCCAGGAAGGCCATGGAGAAGGGTTTGACCAGCCAGTTCACGAACAGCGTGACACCAATACCCTTCACATGCTGCTTCACTTCGTGCAAGGCACCGAAATCTACCTTGACCAGCATCGGGATAATCATGATCCAGATCAGCAGACCCACGGGCAAATTGACCTGGGCCACTTCCATACGTCCCACGGTCTGAAACACTCCGGGCAGCCATTGGCCAAGCACAACACCGGCAACTATGCACAGAAAAACCCAGAGCGTTAGGTAGCGTTCAAACACGCTCATCGGCGAGGTTTTAGCGGCGACTTCACATTGCAGGCTCATGTCAGATGCCCAATGCGTCACGAACGGCCGGAATCAACCGGGCACGGATGTCGTCTCGAACCTGTACAAAACTCTCTAACGGCTCACCATGCGGATCATGGAAGGGCAGATGAATGCGTGGCACCGGCTTCGGGAAAATCGGGCAGGCTTCATGGGCGTTATTACAAACAGTCACCACCAGATCAATTGGCTCATCAATAACCGCATCAATATCTTTGGGAAAGAGCCCCGTCGTCGGCAGCCCTGCCAACTTCAGCGCTTCAATTGCCCCATCGGCTACCATGGGCTGCGGTGTGGTACCCGCAGAAAGGCCTTTTGCCCTGCCTGCCAGATCATGTGTAATTAAAGCTTCTGCCATCTGAGATCGGCAGGAATTTCCTGTACAAAGCACCAGCACATTAAAGACTTTTTCGGACATGATGTACCTCAACAGGAAGTTGCGCAGTTCGCCTTTTTCCGACGCTTTTCGGTGGTATCCACCTGTTCGGTTTTCGGCAGACAGCTCTGACCCTGACAGCACTTGTCCGTCAGGAAAGCGAGAAGCTCATCCATCACGCTGTAGTCCGTAGCGTAGTAGATGAAACGACTTTCCTGCCTGGCTTTGATCAAACCGACGCGGCTCAGATTGGAAAGATGGAAAGATGCCGTTGCGGCCGGCAAGCCCAACTGCTCAGCAATTGCCGAGGCATTCACCCCTGCAGGACCGGCCTCTACCAGCAGGCGATAAATCGCTAGTCGGGTTTCATGGCCCAGGGCAGCCAGCAGTTCAGCAGCATTCAGCGTTTCCATATTTCCAACTTTATCGAATTGTTGTGACGATTTTATGACACAAAAAAGCCAGGCGACAAGGCCTGGCTTTTCTATGACCGTATCTGAACCTTATTTCTTCTTGCCCTTTTTGGGCGGGCGACCGGTTTTGACGCGTTCAACTTTATCCAGGGCAGCGACCAGCACGGCATCGGCCATCGCCACTAGGTGGGCAATACCAGCCCGCAGAATCTCGGACTTCTTGAATTCCTTACCCAGATTCTTCGCACGCTTCTTCAGATCTGCCAGTGCAGCATGCTCATGTGCAGGGAACGAAAAGCTGTCACGAACCAACTTCTGCTTTTTCACGGGTACCGGCTTGACGACATTGGATTTCGTAGCAGCGACAGCGGTTTGACGCTTGGTAGCTACAGTGGCTTTTTTTGCGACAACGGGCTTCAAATTCTTTTCAACGATATTGGCAACTGGCTTCGCAGCGATAGCACGCGGCTTACGCTGTACACTAGATTTTGCAGCAACCGCACGAACCGCAGGCTTGCGGACAGCTGTTTTGGTGGGAGACACGGTAGCGCCAGCAACTGCAGTCGAGGTTGTCTTCGTGGCAGCAGCACGCTTGCGGGGTGTAGAAGGTGTCGTCAAGATGAACTCCTTAAAAAATCGTTGCGCGATTATGGCACAGTGCCCCATGTTTATTGATGAAATCAGAATCAAATCAACGAAGTAATATCCTCGTAACAATAATTTAATAGACTGTAATCACCCAAGCTCAGCCCAATGTCTGGATTGATTTTCGTATGGCCTTTATTCCACTCGACGCACTGATAGATCCTTTGCTGATCCCAACGGATGGCGTCGTATTCGCATGGGAAATGCAAGGCAACCAATCTCACGAAATCGCCTCAGATCAGATTGACACTGCCCTGGCCGATAACAGCAAATCCTTGTGGCTGCACCTCAATCTGTCCAACGCCCGTGTCCAACGCTGGCTGCGCCATACACCGCAACTACCGGATTCGTTAAAGGAAGCCATTCTCGACGAAGTCAGTCGGAGCCGGATGGAAACGATCGAGGAATTCGGTGATGGACTGATGATGGTCATGAACGACTTCCGTATCGGCCTTAATCATTCTGGTGGCGATGAAGAAGAAACCGGCACGCTCTGGGCCATCATGACGCCGCGGCTCATGCTGTCATTACGGGCTCATCCCCTGCTGACGACCGACACACTACGTCAGCTATTACGGCAAAAACGCATTACGCCAAAATCTGTCGTTGATCTTTATCATGAACTGATCGAAGAACGCGCCACCCACCTGCGTCGAAAAACGGATCAGCTATCTGACCAGATGGACGATCTCGAAGAAGTGCTGATCGCTGGTGACCGCCTGCCAGAGCATGAAACCTTGGGCAGACTCCGTATCACCTGCAGCCGTTTAAGACGTCACTACGCACCAGAGCTCACCGCATTACGCAGACTCATTCGGCGTCGACCCACCTGGTTCAGCGATGATGATGCCGACAAACTCCGTGAGCAAATCGAGCTGTTGGCCTTTCTGGTCGATGAAGTGAATAACCTCTACGAACGTGCCAAAGTCCTGCAGGACGAGCTTTCCGCTCATGTTGCCGAATTCAACGCCAAAAACCTACAAGTACTCTCGGTGATGACCGTGATCTTTCTGCCGATGACGCTGGTGACCGGTGTCATGGGTATGAACATGGAAGATCTACCCGGCCTGGAGCATTCCTTCTGGGTTGTCATGATCATCATGTTTGGCGCAGGGCTCGCTGTCTATCTAGGTCTTCGATATCGTCGCGTTATTTAATACTGCCGTCACATTAATTTAAAACCAGCGTCACACAGCTCATGCTTAATGTGTGGCGTGGAAAATCAAGAATACCGCTTTCGCACGATCTGGATCTCTGACGTGCATCTGGGCACCCCGGGCTGCCAGGCTAACTACCTCCTCGACTTTCTACGCACCCATGAGTCCGAGACGCTGTATCTTGTGGGAGATATTCTCGATGGGTGGCACCTTAAAAAAGGGTGGTACTGGCCGCAGACACACAATGATGTGGTGCAGAAAATTCTGCGCAAGGGCCGCAAAGGAACCCGCGTTGTTTTCATACCTGGCAACCACGATGAAAGCGTCCGACAGTTTATCGGCCTGAGCTTCGGTGAAATCGAGGTCAAAGAGGATGACATTCACACATTAGCCAACGGCAAGCGTATGTGGATTACGCATGGCGACCTCTTTGACGGCGTCATGCAGCATGCCCGTTGGCTGGCTTACGTCGGTGACAGCGCCTACACCGTCATTCTCAAACTCAATCGCTGGTTCAACGCCATACGCGTACGCATGGGGCTGCCGTATTGGTCTCTATCGCAGTATCTGAAACACCAGGTTAAAAATGCGGTGAATTTTATTTCCGCCTTCGAACATGTCATGACCGAAGAAGCCAAGAGGCGGCAGTGCGATGGCGTTGTATGCGGCCATATTCACAAAGCTGAAATCCGCGACATCAACGGCATCCTGTATGCCAACGATGGTGACTGGGTGGAGAGCCTGACAGCACTGGTTGAAGACTTTGACGGCAATCTCGAAATCGTTCACTGGAACCGTCGGGTCGATGCACCGCTGAACCTGCTCAGTTTGCATCAGGAGCTGTCGAACCAGGGACTCGACTCAAACCACTGAATCGGCACACAGGGGATGAAATGAAAATTCTAATCGTGACAGATGCCTGGGAACCACAAGTCAATGGTGTGGTGCGAACCATCAAATCGACCCGGCGCGAATTGGAAAAACAGGGGCATCATGTCGATATTCTGAGCCCGCTGGAATTCAAAACCGTTCCCTGCCCTACCTATCCGGATATCCAGCTCTCGCTGCGCCCCAAGCGGCAGGTCTATCAGCGTATTGAAAACTTCACCCCAGATGCCATTCATATTGCGACAGAAGGACCACTGGGATTGGCGGCCCGTTCATGGGCGCTGAAAAACAATTTTCCGTTCACCACCGCCTACCACACCCGATTCCCGGAATATGTCCATGCCCGACTGCGAGTACCGCTGAGCTGGACCTATCAGTATCTGAAATGGTTTCACGGCCCGGCCAGAGCCGTGATGGCCCCAACCCATGTGGTCAAGCACGATCTCGAGATCTGCGGTTTTAAAAATGTCGTCCTCTGGAGCCGTGGCGTTGAGCTCGATATCTTTACACCACGCAAAGTACAGCGACTGGGAACGCGCCCACCCATTTTTCTGTATGTCGGCCGTGTCGCTGTAGAAAAGAATATCGAGGCTTTTCTGGAGCTTGATCTACCAGGCTCCAAATGGGTCGCCGGTGAAGGTCCGGCACTCGCCGCACTCCGTGCCAAATATCCCAAAGCCAACTTTATGGGCGTACTCAGCCAGAATGAATTGGCTGAAGTGTACTCATCGGCCGATGTGTTTGTGTTCCCGAGCAAAACCGATACCTTTGGTCTTGTCTTACTCGAAGCCATGGCCTGTGGATTACCGGTAGCGGCTTATCCCGTAACCGGCCCCCTGGATGTGATCGGCGATGCGCCTGCCGGTGCCTTAAACGCTGATCTGCGGCAGGCCTGCCTGGATGCGCTATCACTCAAGCGTGAAGATGCGTTATCGCATGCTCAGAAATTCTCCTGGGCTGCCGCCACCGAGCAATTTCTGACACATCTGCATCCGCAACGGAAGGCCTCGGTTTGACTTTGCAGCAACAGGATTATGATCCTCGGCAGAACCCCTATAAAGTTCACCACGGATTAAAACGTGTCTGGTTAGCCGGTGGCCATTCTTTGCAGGGACTGGTTTTTGCTCTCCGCGAAGAAAGCGCCTTCCGTCAGGAGCTGGTTCTGGCGCTGCTCATGCTTCCCTGGGCGTTTGCCTACAGTTTTAGCAGCGTAGAGCGACTGCTGTTAATTGGCACTCTGTTACTAGTGCTCATCGTGGAGCTCATCAATTCCGGCATCGAGGCCGCCATTGATCGTATTTCCTTCGAAAGGCACAGCCTCTCGAAACGCGCCAAAGACTACGGCAGCGCCGCTGTCTTATTAGCGTTGCTATTTTGTGGTGGTGTCTGGGCTACAATTTTTTATCCTGTTTTTTTTAGTTAAAGTTATCCGCAATGAATCTGATTTTATGGCGCCACGCCGAAGCCATCGATCTCGGCACCCCTGTCACACCTGGTTGTAAACGAGACCTTGATCGCCACCTGACCGAACGGGGGCAACAACAGGCTACCGCAACGGCACGCTGGCTGAACAAAAACCTGAAGCGCGACTTTCGTGTCATCACCAGCCCTGCTCTTCGTGCACTGCAAACCGCTAAAGCATTTACGGACAAGCCCGAAATCATTCAGGAACTATGTCCTCTGGCCGACGCCAGCCACGTGCTCGCGGCGATCAACTGGCCACAAGGTAAAGATGTGATTGTGATCGGTCATCAACCCTGGCTGGGTCGTGTGGCCAGCTTACTGCTTTCCGGGCAAGAGCAGGATTGGTCGGTCAAGAAATCAGCCATCTGGTGGTTGTCGCATCGGGTCCGCAAGCAGGAAGACCAAGAAAAACCCCAGACCGTGCTCAGACTGGTATTACCGCCAGACCTAATCACACCTAACTGACTTTCATCGTACTGTCATCACTTGTTCATGGTTTCGTCATTTCCTACAGCTACAGTCTTTTCAGTTTCAAGAATAACTGAGGACATCCATGTCGGAAAAGATCACCGATCAGACGGTAACGATTAACGAACACGCGCAACAGGCGCAGATCGTCAAACCAACGCATACGCCTTCACTGCAAATTTCCTGGGCACGCCATCAGGATGAAGTCGAAGAAGCGCAACGGCTGCGGTACAAGGTCTTTGTTGAAGAAATGGGCGCCAATCTGCCCAAGGCAAAAAACGGCCTGGATCAGGATCTGTTTGACGCCTGGTGTGACCATCTCATTGTCCGCGATGAAGAAACGCTGCGGGTTGTGGGCACCTACCGTGTGCTCACACCGCACCAAGCGCGGAAACTGGGGAGTCTCTATTCCGAGACTGAATTTGATCTCACCCGCCTCACGCACCTACGCCCGAAAATGATTGAACTCGGTCGATCCTGCGTGCACCAGGACTATCGCACCGGCAGTGTCATCATGGCCCTCTGGAGCGGTATCGGTCGTTACATGGTTCAGGGCGGGTACGAAAGCATGCTTGGCTGCGCCAGTGTATCCATGGCAGATGGGGGCCACTATGCTGCCAGCTTGTATCAACAGTTCCGAGCCAATCATCTGGCAGATATCGAATATCGGGTTTTCCCGCGGTTGGCTCTCCCGGTCGACAGCCTGAACCAGGGGCTGCAGGTCGAGCCTCCACCCCTGGTGAAAGGTTACTTGCGACTGGGTGCCAAAATTTGTGGTGCCCCCGCCTGGGACCCGGATTTCAACACCGCGGATTTCCTCACATTGTTACGGCTACCCGATCTGCACCCCCGCTATGCCCGCCATTTTCTGGGCGAGCATGCGGCTTAACTGACGATTACTTACCGGCACAACCCGAGGGCACGTATTTCTGCTCGAGGGTTGTCGTACAGGCCCAGCTCGTCACCGAGGCATTGGCAATCGCACCCGTATAAACAATCGTCTTGCCATCGACATTCTTGTCGATGCCCTTCAGGGCAACCGTCACTGTAGCGCTACTGGCATCCCCACCCGAAGTCACGCTCTCCACATACTGCGTGTTGCCCGAACACAGGTTATTCGGAATGCTGGTCGAACCACTCTGCACGGCTTCCGTCACAGACACCTTGCATGCCGATGCTGCCAGCAGACCTTCGGAAACCTTGGCGCGAATGGTGTAGTTCTGATAAGCCGGCAGTGCCACAGCTCCCAGAATACCGACGATGGCAATCACTACCATCAGTTCGATCAGAGTAAAGCCCGATTCAAACGACTTGCGCATTGCTCTCTCCCGTGAAAACCGTAAAAATTCTAAGGGCATCTTAACGCATCGCGGCATCTGCCGCAAAAGCGATGGGTAATTCCGTGCCCAGTCCCTGGGCGACCGCACGCTCCAGGACCTTCAGCGCCACCGCCATATCCTGAACACCCAGTCCCTGCGATTCAAAGACGCTCATGCCCTGAGGATCGGGCTTGACCGGCACCCGCCCCGTGATCACGTCACCCAGCTCAACCAGCTGACGCGGCAACAAGCGGCCTTTTTCCAGTAGCGGGAGAAGATCACCGGCCTCGCGCAGCGCTGTTTCCAATGTATCCACCACAAGAGGGCAAGCTTTGCGCAACAGCGCTTCGGGCAGCTCTCGGCGAATCAGTGCATTACCACCCGCCGCATTGATATGTGTGCCAGGGTTGACCCATTCCGTCAGCAGAACCGGCTCACTGCTGGTGGTAATCGTGCCAACGACATCGGCAGCCGAAACCGCATCAGCCGCGCCTTCGGGCGTCACCGAGACCATTGTACGATCCGGAAACTGTGCCTGCATTCTGGCGACAAACGCATCCCGCTTTTCCGGGTTACGGGCAATAATCGAGACCTTCTGAATCGGCAACACCGCTAATTGTGCCGCCAGGTGTCCTTCCGCCTGCCAACCCGAACCGAACATCGCCAATGAGCGCGCATGCGGATTCGCCAGCCAGCGCGAAGCCACACCCGATGCCGCACCCGTGCGAATCATCCCCAGCAAATCCGCCGAGATCATGGCCCTGAGGGCCCCGCTGCTGCCGTCATACAGGTGGATTAAGAAACGGTTTCCTGCCCGACTACTGGTATAGGCCTTGAAGCCGGTCACCGACACGCCGGCCGGGTCGGTATAACTGGCCTGCAGGAGATGCAACGCCAGCTTGGGTGTTCGTGTGCGCTGGCGTGGCAGATCCTGCGCCCGGCCTTCCGTCAGCGCCCGATGGGCATCTTCCACTGCGGCAATCGCCAACGGCATATCCAGCACCTGGCGGACATCGGCTTCTGTCAGATACAACGCCATAAAACGCTCCCAGTCATCAAGACTTTCATTTTATCGCGGGATGACAGAGACGTTTAAGCAACCAGTGTGTTGGTAAAAACAATAAAAAAACCAACATGAATTGCAGCACCACAAACCATACAGGCTCCGGCAACCAGGTTTGCGGCTTGACATCGCTAAAACCGTAAACGTAGTTGATATTCACGGGCAAGGCTGGATTCTGCAGAGGGGCCGGCGGGGGCGGCATAAAGAAATAGCAGACATAAAGCGACGTAAATGCCAGCCCCATCCATAGGGGGAGTCCTCGCGGATCGTAACCGGTTTTACGCAGCAGCCAGATCAGCAGAAACGGCAACCAGAAATGAAAGAACGACAGAAAACGCACATAAAGCGGAATCGAGGCCTGGAACATGTAATCCGTCATGCCCGTCATCGGGATACCCAACAACGAGGATATGAAATCCGTTGCCCACAACAGCTGGGGCAGCAGAATTCCCACTGCAGCAGCGGAGACCAGCAGCGGACTCTCTCGCCACATCGCGAGCGTGGTCAAGATCAACGCCATGTCACAAAAAAACAGAAAATTGGTGGGGCCATAGGTGATCCAGTACACCGGAATCAACACCGCGACATAGGCCGTGATCAGCAGCTTGGCACCCAGTGGAATCAGCGGCTTCTGGTTGAGATGCAGATTCATCCGTGACCTTTCAATAAGACAACCGCTTGGTCATCCTCGACTTGAGAAAAATCGCGATAAAAACGGCCTACCCCCCCGAACTCCGCCACCACCTGTAAACAGACAACGGCGTCGCACAGGGGCCGGATACCGGCCACTGCCTCGGGTGAGGCCACGGGTACGGCACAGATCAGCGTCGCCGGTTTCTGGCTGCGGACTTCCAGCAAGGCCGCACGCATGGTGGCGCCGGTTGCCATGCCGTCATCCACCACAATCACCGTCCGCCCTTGGATTGCTGCCGGCGGACGTACTGCCGCATATTGCAAGCGCCGGCGGCGAATCGTTGCTAGCTGTTGCTCAACCGCTTCGGCCAGATAGGCCGCATCCGCCCCTGCCCGCTCGGCATAGTCGGCCACAAACATCTTGCCCGACTCTCCCACAGAACCCACAGCAAACTCTGGATTAGAAGGTGCGCCCAGTTTGCGGACCAGCACCACATCCAGATCACCATGCAGCGTATCGGCCACGACACGACCGAGCGGTACACCGCCCCGGGGAATCGCCAACACGAGCGGCTGATCCCGCTGATAGCCTTGTAGTGCGCCACAAAGCTGCCGTGCCGCATCCGCCCGATCCGCAAACAGCATCACGCCGCACCCTCTAACCGCAAGAGTTCAATCTGAAACAACGGTTCATACGGTGGCACATGGCATTCCACCACATCGGCTGGGGCCACTTGCAGGTGAACCCCCACCACATCGGCACGGATCGGCAGTTGGGTCACATGCCGGTCCGCGAGTACTGCCGTATAAATCGCCGATGGCGATTTAGCATTTAGCCATTCAATCACGCGCAGCAAGGAATGCCCCGTATACAGCACATCATCAACAATCAATAAGGTATACCCGGTCAGATCCAGTTCGGCCTGCCCCTGTTGCTCGGTCAGCCGGGTTTCCGGGTGTAGTAACGTCAGATCATCCGCATAGCGCTTGACCTTGAGATCTAGGCGCATGGGCATCGGCAGATGAAACAAGCGGACCAGCGCCTCGCACAGCTGATCGGCCAACGGTGCCCCCCGGCGCAACACCCCAATCACGGCCACTTTATTGGCCCCGGCCAGCAACGGTGCTGCCTGATGTGCCATACCATCCATCAAGGCCTGCATCTGCGCCGGGGCATACAGCAAAAACCGGGTTCCGGGCGGATGATCCGCCGGATCAATCTGATGGGCTTGAGTCGTCATGGTGAACCTCAACACAGTGTCATCCTGCAATGAGGTTACACGCTTTTAGTTACTCATGCTTCTTGCAGTGCAGCCAGCTCCGCATCCGTAAACAACCGGGATCGTGTTAAAAACCGCAACCCGGTCGGCCGCTCCAGAGAGAACATCCCGCCACTCCCAGGAATCGCATCAATGATCAGATGCGTGTGTTCCCAGTAAGCAAACTGCGACTGGCTCATATAAAACGGCACACCGCCAATCTCACCCAGCTTGACGTCCACATCCCCGACCAGAAACTCATTGGCAGGAAAGCACATAGGCGCACTACCGTCACAACACCCACCGGATTGATGAAACAGCAGCGCGCCGTGCTTGGCCTGTAACTGGGCGATTAACGCCAGTGCCGCCGGCGTTGCCGAAACGCGGCTGACGGCACTGTTACGAGGCGTTAAGTCGGTGGCCATTAGAAGAAGCCGAGTGGCGACTCACTGTAGCTGACCAACAGGTTCTTGGTCTGCTGATAATGATCTAGCATCATCTTGTGGTTCTCACGACCAATGCCAGACTGCTTGTAGCCGCCAAAGGCGGCATGGGCCGGATAGGCATGGTAACAGTTGGTCCACACACGACCAGCCTGAATGGCACGACCGACGCGGAAGGCGCGATTGCCGTTACGCGTCCAGACACCCGCCCCCAGGCCATACAACGTGTCGTTGGCGATCTCGATGGCTTCGGCTTCATCTTTGAAAGTCGTCACCGATACGACGGGTCCGAAGATCTCTTCCTGGAAGATGCGCATCTTGTTATGGCCCTTGAACACCGTCGGCTGAATGTAATAACCGCCGGCCAGATCCCCATCCATATGTGCCTGCGCACCACCGATCAGGCACTGAGCACCCTCTTCCTTACCCAGCTTCAGATAAGAGTTGATCTTCTCCAGCTGCTCATTCGAGGCCTGGGCACCGATCATGGTGTTAGGGTCCAGCGGGTTGCCCTGCTTGATGGCCGCCACGCGCTTGAGCACGCGTTCCATAAACTTCTCGTAGATGGATTCCTGCACCAGCACACGCGACGGACAGGTACAGACTTCGCCCTGATTCAACGCAAACAGCGTAAAGCCTTCCAGCACTTTGTCGAAATAGCTGTCATCGGCATCCATCACATCTTCAAAGAAAATGTTCGGGCTCTTGCCGCCCAGTTCCAGCGTCACCGGAATCAGATTCTGGCTGGCGTATTGCATAATCAAACGACCCGTCGTCGTTTCACCGGTAAAGGCAATCTTGGCAATGCGCGGGCTGGAGGCCAGCGGTTTACCGGCTTCCAGGCCGAAACCATTCACCACATTCAGCACACCCGGTGGCAACAGATCGCCGATCAGCTCAATCAGCACCAGCAGCGAGGCCGGTGTCTGCTCAGCCGGCTTCAGCACCACACAGTTACCCGCACCCAGTGCCGGCGCCAGCTTCCATACAGCCATGAGAATTGGAAAATTCCAGGGAATAATCTGACCAACAACGCCAAGCGGTTCTTTGTAATGGTAGGCATAGGTGTCGTGATCAATCTCGCTGATGCCACCTTCTTCGGCACGCACGCAACCGGCAAAGTAGCGGAAGTGATCAATCGCCAGCGGAATATCGGCCGCCATCGTTTCGCGAATTGGCTTACCGTTATCCAGTGTCTCTGCCGTAGCGATCAGTTTGAGATTCGCTTCCATACGGTCGGCAATCTTGTTCAGGATATTGGCACGATCCGCCTGCGAGGTTTTACCCCAGGCGGTCTTGGCGGCATGGGCCGCATCCAGGGCCAGATTGATGTCCTTCTCGTTAGAGCGCGGGATTTCACAGAGCACCTTGCCTGTAATCGGCGTCGTATTCTCGAAGTACTGACCATCCACCGGAGCCACCCACTGCCCGTTGATGTAGTTGGCATAACGCGGCTTAAATGGGTTATCGACAGTGATGTTATTGATGGTAATGCTCATGGTTGTCTCCTGAATATGGACATGATGGATCTCATACGACGCACACCTGAAACCGGTGGTTATTCGACCTAGTGCATGAGCCGTGCCAGAAATATTTTTTAATCACGATTGATGCAACGCACATACCTCTTTTGCCTTGCCAGCCAGTGCGCAATTTTTTTGCGCTGCTTCGCAACATATCAATCGCCTGCTTGATCTAAAAATACTGCCCATCAGCTGCAACACTTTGTCGCAATTTCTGCGACACTTTGTCGCTCATCCGCCGACAATGCGACACTTATCGCGACCCTCTTTGCGCCTTTCTCACCGGATCACCACTCATGCGACAACCGCCTGCCAACAATCTGCCAGATACCATTCTGCGCTCCTGGCATCGCTGTACTGATCTGGGCGTCATTGAAGATCAGATTCCCTACGCAGAGCCCCTCACCCACAACGAGCTGCTGATACTGCGTGAAGCCTCCGGTGAACTCCTGCCCATGGTTGAACCGGAGTTGGACTTCCTCGGCGAAATGTTTCAGGGCACCGACTCGGTCGTGTTGCTGGCCAACCCCAACGGCATGATTCTTGATACCCGGGGCACCGGCAGTTTTCTTGATAAAGCGGGTCAGGTCGCCCTCAAATCCGGCGTCGTCTGGAGCGAATCCGAGCGCGGCACCAACGCCATTGGCACGGCCATTGCCGAAGGCACCATGGTCGAAGTCTGGGGCAACGAACACTTTCACCGACAACACGCCGCCCTTTGCTGTACGGCGGCGCCGATCCTCGATCACCAGGGGCGCATCGCCGGCGTCATTGATATCTCGGGCGATGCCCGTCTACCGCGTGGCTACGCGCAAGGTGCACTCGGTCGGGCCATTCGAGAGGTCGAGCACCGCTGGCTCATGCAATCTCCCGGTCAGCTCAACCGGCTGCGCTTTCATGAAAAGAGTAATCATCTTGGCAGCTTCCGTGAAGGCATCCTCCTGCTCGACGGCGAAATCATCGTCGGTGCCAACCGTGAAGCCGTGCGCTGGCTCGGCGCCACCTGGTCACTAATCGGTGAGCGTTGGTCCCAAATTTTCAGCACCCCGCTACTCAAAGCCGGCAGTGATGAAACCCTACTCATGACCCACAGCGGCCTGCTCTATCGCGGCGTCATGGAAAAGCCGGCGCCTCTATCGATGGAAAGACCGCATCCGGCAACCCCTGAGCCAGCAACCGATATCGATGTTGCCATCACCGCGCATACCTCACTCTCGTCCGTCTCATCTGCCTGGCTGGACAGCAACACAAGACAACAGCTCGATCAAGCGGTACGCGCCGTTGATGCCGAACTCTCCGTCATCATTCAGGGAGAAACCGGGACCGGCAAAGAAGTCATGGCCCGGCTCATCCACGAACACAGCCAGCGCCACAACAAACCCTTTGTCGCCATCAACTGTGCCGCCCTACCCGAAGGCCTCATCGAATCCGAACTCTTTGGCTATGCCGAAGGTGCCTTCACCGGCGCACGCAAAAGTGGCGCCATCGGCCGCGTCTTCGAAGCCGATGGCGGCATCCTGTTTCTCGATGAAATCGGCGACATGTCGCTCATGCTGCAAACCCGATTACTACGCGTTTTGCAGGATCGCGCCGTCCAACCCCTGGGCGGCGGCAAATCACGGCCGGTTAACTTTGTCGTCCTGTCAGCCACCCACCGGGATCTGGCCGCCATGGTCAGCGCCGGCACCTTCCGCGCCGACCTCTATTACCGACTGCATTTCCACCAGATTGATTTATCGCCCTTACGTCATCGCACCGACAAAACCGCCTTCATCGATGCGCTCTGGCAGGAAGCCGGCGCCACACGCCGCCAGCTCACACTCTCCAACGAAGCTCGTCAGGCCTTAAATAACTACGACTGGCCCGGCAACTTCCGCCAGCTCGCCCACCTCGTCAAAACGCTCGTCGCCCTCGCCGAACCGCACCAGAGCATCGGCATCAACGATCTGCCGGCAGAATACCGAATCACCCATACGCCAGCGATCACAAACGCGGACGCATCCAGCGCTACTGACACTGACGAAAGCTTGTCACCCGAACGCATCAAACTGGCGCTCGAACAATCGCACTATAAGGTCGCCACAGCCGCCCGCCGGCTTGGTGTGCATCGTTCAACGTTGTACCGGTATATGGCAGCTTATAACCTTTAAGACATCCATGTCTTGAGCAGGAAGCCCATGATGGCACAGCCGGCAATCACATGAATCACGTTCGCCTTAAAGCGGAATAAGGCGATCGCAGCACTCAGCGTGATAAGCGCCGACATCCCATCGAAGGCCCCCTCAAATCCTTTTGGCCAAAAGACATGATAGCCGAAGAACAATGCCAAGCTCAGAATGACACCGACCACCGCCGCCGTAATAGCAGTCAGCGGTCCCGTGAATTTCAGATCGTTATGAGTGGTTTCGATGAATGGTCCACCCATCATGATGAAAACAAAGGACGGTAGGAAGGTGAACCAGGTAACCACGATGGCCGCCACAGCACCTGCCATGAACAGGCTGTCCGGGCCGAAAAACGCTTTAACGTAGCCACCCACGAAGCCAACAAAGGTCACGATCATGATGAGCGGGCCGGGTGTAGTTTCGCCCAATGCTAAACCATCCATCATTTGTGTTGGAGTTAGCCAGCCATAATCACCCACTGCGCCCTGATAAACATAAGGCAGAACAGCGTACGCACCACCAAATGTCAGCAGCGCAGCTTTGGTGAAAAACCAGCCCATTTGAGTCAGTGTATGGTGCAACCCATAGATAGCCATCAGTAATCCCATCGGCAACAACCAGAGCAGGCTACCGATAAATGCCACCTTCAACAGTTTGCTCCAGGCGAACAGAGCGTGTTCCGGTATCGGTGTGTCATCATCAATCAACGCCGGACCAAAGGATTGATCGGCTTTGCCATGCCCACCACCGGCCTTGAACTTGTCCGGAGCCATGCGGCCGCCAAAATACCCGATCATGGCAGCCACAACGACAATGGCCGGAAACGGCACATTGAGCGCAAAAATAGCCACAAAGGAAGCGGCAGCGATCACCCACAACACATTATTCTTCAAAGCGCGGGAGCCAATCCGATGCGCTGCCTGAACCACAATGGCGGTTACCGCCGGCTTAATGCCATAAAACAGACCAGCAACCAGCGGCATATCGCCGTAGGCCATATAAATCCACGACAGAAAAATCAGAATAAACAACGACGGCAAAACAAATAACCCACCCGCCATGAGGCCGCCCCAACTACGGTGCATCAACCAACCGATATAGGTCGCCAACTGCTGGGCTTCCGGACCCGGGAGCACCATGCAGTAATTGAGCGCATGGAGGAAACGGCGCTCGGAAATCCAGCGCCGCCGTTCCACCAGCTCCTGGTGCATGATGGCAATCTGACCGGCTGGGCCGCCAAAGCTGATAAGGCCCAGTTTCAGCCAGAACTTAAAGGCCTGCCAAAAGCTCACAGCAATGGGTTGTTGTTCGATGGAAGCAGATTTTTCTGTCATGTGGGCTTTCAAATCACGATGCTGACCACGCCTCACCCAGTGCATCGGCCTGTTGCAGCACCAACTCTACCGCCGCCTCCTGCTGATCGGGCGGGTATTTGTACTTACGCAGAATCCGGCGAACCATGAGGCGTAGCTTAGCGCGCACGCTGTCGCGCACCGACCAATCCACTGTCAGGTTATTACGTAGATTCTCAGCCAGTTCATGGGCAATCTTCTTCAGCGTTTCGTCGCTCAACTCACGCACCGCCGATTCGTTATCGGCCAGCGCATCGTAGAAGCGCACTTCATCATCGTTCAGCCCCAACTCGTCGCCACGGTTAGCGGCTGCACGGAACTTCTTGGCCATATCAATGAGTTCTTCAATCACCTGCGCCGTTTCAATCGCGCGGTTCTGATAACGCTTCACCACGTTCGCCAGCAGTTCAGAAAACTTTTTCTGCTGAACGATGTTGCTGGCAAACTTGGATTTAATTTCGCCTTCCAGCAATCGCTCCAGCAACTCTACCGCCAAATTTCGCTCCGGCAGGTTCTTCACTTCCGCCAGGAAGGCGTCATCCAGAATGCCGATATTGGGCTTATCCAGACCCACGGCATCAAAGACATCAACCACTTCTTCCGACACCACGGCCGAGTTGATGATCTGCCGAATCGCCAGATCCCGCTCTTCTTCATTCCGCTTCTTCTGGCTGATATCCCGTTTGGTCAGAATCACTTTCACTGCTTGCAGAAACGCCACTTCTTCCCGTGCCGCCTTGGCTTCGTCCAACGTACAGCACAGGCTGAAGGCTTTGCTCATAGCCAGGGCGGTATCAGCAAAGCGCTTCTTGCCATCTTTCTGGCCGAGCACAAAGTTAGCCGCACCCGCCAGGCGCTTATGGCCTGACGTCAGAAAATCCGAGTAGTCGTAGCCATGCAGCATGCCGCGCAGGATATCGAGCTTTTCAGCAAGCACGGCATAAGCTTCCGCCGCATCCACCGTTGGGCGGCCGCGTCCTTTGCTGGCGGTATATTCCTTGAGGGCGCTCTTCAGCTCGTTGGCAATGCCGATGTAATCAACCACCAAGCCGCCTTGCTTGTCTTTAAACACCCGGTTCACGCGGGCAATGGCCTGCATGAGGTTATGGCCCTTCATGGGCTTATCCACATACAGGGTATGCACGCACGGCGCATCAAAGCCAGTGAGCCACATATCGCGCACGATCACCATCTTCAGCGGATCGGCCGGGTTCTTAAAGCGCTTCTCCAGGTCTTTCTTCACCTGGCCACTGTAGATATGGGGCCGCAGCAGTGCCTTATCGCTGGCCGACCCGGTCATGATGATCTTGATCACCCCCTGCTTCGGATCAGTGTCATGCCATTCCGGGCGCAGCTTAATAATTTCGTTATACAGATGAACGCAAATCTCACGGCTCATGGCCACCACCATGGCCTTGCCGTCCTGCGCTTTCAGCCGCTCTTCAAAGTGATTGACTAAATCGGCCGCCACACGGGCAACACGCGGCTCAGCGCCAACAATCTTTTCCAGGGCAGCCCACTTGGATTTAAGTTTGGCCTGGTTACCCTCTTCTTCATCTTCAGCCAGTTCATCAACATCCTCATCCAGTTGTTCCAGCTCGGATTCTTTTAATCCCAGCTTGGCCAGCCGAGACTCAAAGTAAATGGCCACGGTTGCGCCATCTTCCTTGGCCTGTTGCATATCGTACACATGGATATAGTCGCCAAACACAGCGCGGGTATCCCGGTCTTCACTCGACACGGGCGTACCGGTAAACGCCACAAATGTGGCATTTGGCAAAGCATCGCGTAAATGCTGGGCGTAGCCCACCTGATAGGCAAAAGCCTGCTCAGACGCACTATCGGCCGCTTGCAGTACCGTTGCATCATTGGCGGCGCCCGTAGAGAACTTGGTTGCCCTAACTGGCTTGAGCTTCGCCTCAAAGCCATACTGCGTGCGGTGCGCCTCATCGGCGATCACCACAATGTTGTTTCGCTCAGACAGCGTTGGGAAGGTGTCTTCATCCTCCCCAGGCATAAACTTTTGAATGGTGGCAAAGATAATGCCGCCCGACGGTCGGTTGTCCAACAACTCGCGCAATTTCTGACGGGTCTTGGCCTGTACCGGCTGCTCACGCAGCAGATCCTGCGCTAACGAGAACACCCCAAACAACTGGCCATCCAGATCATTGCGGTCGGTAATCACCACAATGGTCGGGTTTTGAATCGCCGGTTCTTGCATCACCCGTGCCGCAAAGCACGTCATCGTAATGCTCTTACCACTGCCCTGGGTATGCCAGACCACCCCGCCCTTATGCGTGCCGCCTGGGCGCGACGCATCGACTACCTGTTGAATGGCCGAACGCACCGCATGGAACTGGTGATACCCGGCAATCTTCTTCACCAGCGTGCCATCGTCTTCAAACAGAACAAAGTAGCGCAGGTAATCCAGCAGCATGGCCGGTGCCAGCAAGCCACGGATCAAGGTTTCCAGTTCGTTAAACTCGCCTAATGGGTCTAGGTTCACGCCATCAATCGTGCGCCACTGCATAAAGCGCTCGGCATTGGCCGAAAGCGACCCAAAGCGCGCATCCGAGCCATCGGAAATTACCAGCAGCTCGTTGTATTCAAAAACGTCGGGAATCTGTTCTTTGTAGGTCTGTATCTGATCGAAGGCTTTCCAGATATCCGCCGTTTCATCCGCCGGGTTCTTCAGCTCCAGCAACACCAACGGCAACCCATTTACAAACAGAATGATGTCCGGCCGGCGGGTATGGTGCGGTCCTTTAAGAGAATACTGGTTAATCGCCAGCCACTCATTAGCCGCCACATTAGCCCAATCAATCAGGCGGACGAAATCACCAATGGTTTCCCCGCCCTTCTGGTACTGAACCGACACCCCATTGACCAACAGCTTATGAAAATGCTGATTGGCTGCCAACTGTGACGGCACGCCCAGATCCACCACCTGCTTCAGCGCATCTTCCCGCGCCACCAGAGGGATATCCGGGTTCAGCCGCCCGATGGCATTGCGAAGTCGCTCAACCAACAGCACCTGGCGGTAATCTGCCCGCTCTGGCGCACTGCCATCCGGGGCGATATCCGGCCCATACAGATGCTGATAGCCGACTTCACCCAGCCAGCCCAGTGCTTCTTGCTCAAGTTGATCTTCGGTCATTTGATTATTAAAACATGTTTGGCAATTTAATCGGCCAAACGAGAGATTTTGATTGCCGCATGCTCGATGTGCATTTCCAGCGCATCGATGCACATCAGAAATGATGGCGAGAAACGAGGCTCGTTTCTTAAAGCGTGCAGATAGCCACGAGCCAGCTGCTCAGCTTGACGCCAGTTGGCCGGTGCAATGTGGGCGTGAATCTGCGCTTCGGGCAACGATTCTGGAATAGCCCCTCCACTCTTTGGTGCAAAAGCCATGGGCAACATGTCGTAAGCCGGTGCCAGCGCATAAGGCCTCCCCTCTTCGGTCACAAAGGAAAGGTTGCCCGTGTGCATATCCGTATTGCCAATCAGCGTGCCAAAAGCCTGCAGCAGTGCCACAGCCTGTACCGCTTCTGGTTCTATGTACTTGGCCTTGGCTAATGCCTGGGCGATATCGACCCAGCCCTTACCCGCGCCAACAAACTCCGCATCCAGCGCGGCCATACTAAAAAGCCCACGGCGACCCAACGCACCAACCCGATCAAATCGCGCCGCTTCCAAAAAACGCTGCCCCGCAAAATCCAGCACACTGGTTTTTACCGCACTAATTTGTGCATCATTCAACGTATTGAGGGCCAGATGTTCGGCCAGCAGAAGATCGCGCCATCGTTCTGCCACGGGGTTATTTTCAGGAACGCTAAATTTAACAATCACGTGCCGTGGCCCATCTGCAGTCTCGGCGTAGACCAAAAACTTCGGCTGCTCACCCCCCGCAGATGAGCCAGGCAATTCTCCCCGGCTGGCTTCTTCGGCCAACTGAATGTAACGCTCAGGCTTGCTGGCCATAGGCAAAGCCGATAACGCATCGATCGATAAAAATCGTTCTCTGGCGGCATCTCCCAGCAACAAGTTACCAATCGCGTCATGCCCGTGCGCCAACAAAGCACGCAAGGCGTGGGTATCATTCCAGTCGTTTAACTGTGACGGCAGGCCAAGCACAGCCGCATGGCGGGCAGCATAACTACGGCCCAGATAACCCTGCGGGCGCATGTCGTAGAGCCACCATGGAATCGATTCACTGTGAAGCGTCTTACCGTCAGTACTCTGCACCATGACAAAGCCGTCCGATCGCACCGGTATCAACGTGCCCAGTTGCCCAACGCTGCCATCGGCAGATACCCGATAGATCGGCACATCACCGAGGCCTCTGCCCGTATCTCGCAAGGCATATTGAATAGATGGCCCAGCCCCAAAGCGCACGACTTCGTCCCCCAATGCGGCTAAGGCACGGGAGACGGTTGGCTGACTTAACCCAAGTTTTTCAACAAGTTGCTTAACTTTAAGCGGGCCTTGTGCCAATAAGCTGCGGATTGAATCGGTATGAGACGGCATGGCAATGAATAGATTTGTGAATAGCTTTTAAAGGATTTACTATAAGCCATCTTTACAAAATTGTGTAGGAACATCCAAGTGGCGGCTCAGGCCGAGAAACTGTCAATAAACCAAAGACTACTTCAGGGCTATAAGGTTCAAACCAAGCCCACTTTGCCCAAGTCTGAAAAGTTGCTGATCTTCACGTTGCCGTCGGGGAATTTTGCAATCACCTCCAGCTGGCCACCCATGGCTTCAACGTGACTGCGCAGCGTGGAGATGTACATATCTGTACGCTTCTCAATCTTGGCAATCGAGGGTTGCTGCACGTGTAGAACCTCTGCCAGCATTTTTTGCGACAGTCCTCGGGCTTGCCGTAACTCATTGAGCGGCATCTCGTCCAGCATGGATTTGGCGAGACCTTTGGCACGGGCCTGGGCCTGTGGGGTCATACCAGCGCGCAGTGCTGCAAATTTCTTAGCCATCAATCAGCCCTTCCTTCCTTAACTCTTCAAGATGCTCGTCGTAGAGACGATCTGCAATTGGTACATTCACGTCATACCAACGATCATCTCCTGTTTTGTCGCCACCGAGCAAAAGGATGGCGTTACGTCTCGGATCGAATGCATAAAGCGTTCGGAATGGCCGCCCACTATGCTGCGTTCTTAACTCACGCATGTGCGTGTGCTTTGAGCCGTTGATACCGCTACTATGCGGAAAGCCCAAATTGGGGCCTCGTTCCTCAAGCAGTTCAACGGAGGCGGCCAGCGAAACCTGCTCCTCTTCGGTCAGGCCAGACCACCAGTCGCCGAACTCATCGGTGTATTCGATTTCCCAGGTCATGGTGGGAATATACCCACCAAGGAATATTCCGTCAAGGGAATGTAAAGCCCAGGGGGCTACAAGCACTCAGAATTTACAAGAACGCCGAAGGCGCGAGAAGAACAATTTCTGCGTGCTCATCGCATAACTGAATGGCTGCTAAGTGTGCAGAAGCTGCCAGTTTATGGATGTCAGGTTAACGTCGGCTCAGGCCGAAAACCTGTCAGCTAATCGACGCAGACAAATGACAGCTTCCGATACCGGCTCTTACCAAACCGATCAGCCAGCTCAGCGCTTCCTGTTCAAGTTGATCTTCAGTCATTCAATACCATCTTGAGCCAACAGATTTGCTCGGTTCGTTTTCAGCCAGTGCTCTGTATGCGCCAGCAAGAGCTTAGCTTGCCCCACACAGCTTTCAACCACCGCATCGGTAATGGGATATCCCTCGTAATCATTCTGATTCCGTTGCCGACGCAGGGCATCAAGTACAATCACCGCATCGGATTCTACGCCCAAAGTTTTCGGCAATGCTTGAATGGCTAACTGATGATGCCCAGGTTGGTTCGTAGATATACGGTAGCCGTTAGCCCACAAGCCCAGCATAGCGCATTGCATGATTGCCTTATACGCCACATCAAAACGGCTCTCTGGACTCAATGCGGGTATTGCCGAATCGGCAAGATTACGCACTGCCGCCGCTAAGAGACGGCGAACGCCTTCAGCGCTGGCTTCAAACGCCTGTAGCTTTTGTATCGCCAGCAAATTTTCCAAAGTCATGCGCGTTTCCGATCACAAACAACTTAGGGCTATTAAGAAGGTTTTGAATAAACGGCTCACCCGCAGCAACCCGCTTTATAAATTCTTCTTGATTATAAATCGTTGGGTTAATTTCCCGCTGCAATATTTCCTGAGCCGGGTACAACGCCAGCACGGCATCTACAAAAGAAACCTCGCCAATCAACAGCACATCCACATCACTGTTCGGCGTTTCTTCACCGCGTGCGATAGAACCAAATACGAACGCGTAGTCGATCTTATCCGCTACCGTTTGCAGTGCCTCGGCCAGCACAGCCACCACACCGGTTGTTTTACGAAATAACCCGGCTAACTCTGGAAAGATCGGATGCGCCCTATTGGCTTGATAACGGACTTGGTTGCCTTGCTCTTCCCTTACCAACAAGCCAGCCTCTGCCAGCCGTGCCAGCTCCTTATGCACGGTGCCCGGCGCCGTATTGGTTAACCGCGCAACCTCGCGGACGTAAAAGCTTTCCTCGGGATTCAGCAATAAAAGGCTGAGCACCCGCTGCCGGTACTGGCCAAACAAAAGCTCCATCAGCATTATCGTAGCTCCTTTTGCTACGATTGTAGCGTTATTTGCTGCAAACAACAAACAGCGGATGTAGCCGTTCTATAGGGGCAAAATGCCGCTATCAGCGTGTGCACGAATAGTTTTTTAACGTAATATACGTCACAAGTGGATCGGGGGCTCCCGGTTGGCGCTAGTGCCTCGGTGGGATCACCGGGGCTTTTCGCTTTATGGACGAGCCACCTTGTGCAAAAACTTTGCCATTTAGACCCCACCAGCTACAATGTAACCACGCCGTGACTGCGCCGATAACAGCAGACTTGGAGGCAACTCCAACACGGCGCCTCTTTCCAAGCTTCCCAATGCTTATTTAGCTCTACCAACCCTTGGGAAACTTTACTAAGCCGAACCCATCGACTTTGCCCGATGGAGAAGTTCTAAGAGATCCTTTAATTTGTTCAGCGAAGCGCTTATCGCCCGCTTTATAGGATCGGAAAATCGCACCTGCGACCATGTCTGCAAACTGGATGCCAACGCTTAAGTGCGAAGGGGCAACAAACAGGCCTTCCACCAAGTTTCCGTAGGATGAGGTTGTACCCTTATCGCCATTCAACAATTTATGATGCAACTCCCGCAGCCGCTCATCATCTTTGGGGGCTCGATGATCGCACACCACGATGCCGTTTAATTTCTGCCCCACCGTACGCTCAAGGTCTTGCAGGTAATACTGATAGCGCTCCGTCAATTGCTTATAGCTGTACCAGTAAATGTCTTCTGCCGAGTTGATGTAGTGCTGATCGTAAGCCAAGGCCGTATTGGTCACGACACAAATAAGGCGTACCGATTTATAACGCGCCACCACTTGATACAGCTGTGTTCGTAAAGACTCACGCTCATCACCCGACAGATGAGATAGGGCATGAGGTTTACAACCCTTATCAGGGGCAAAATAACGCCATTTAATTTCGCCATCAATCTTGAAGTGCGATTTCAATCGCGCGAGATCCGCTGCCATCTTTGCCCAGATATCTTCGGGGATGACAATTCCACCCAAAACAAAAAATGGCTGTACACCAACCTTAGTTTGTTCTGGTGGCGAACCAGATTCGTCAACAAACAAAATTTGCATTCAGCTCGTCTCCGTAACCATTTCCTCAATCTCGGGCAAACGCAGCTGGCCGGAGATTAGGCGGGGAAGCAAGGCGTCACGCAGCTCGGCGAGACAAATAATTTGGCGATCATTTTCTTCAATCCGATTTTCAAATACCGATGACAACGATTCAAATGCTCTCAAAACCGATGCACATGGAACAAGTAGCTTGAACACTTTAAGGTTATCAATCGTGACTTGAGGCTGCGCCGATCCCGTAACAAATCCAGTCAAATCGGAGTTGAGCATATAGCCCTTAATGTAGCCAAAAGGAAGATTTGTTGACTCATCACTTTCAAGCACGAGCGAGTTATTTGTAACAAAAGCCTTTCGAGCAGATTGATTCACTTTTCCAGACGCGGCGCCACGACAAGCAATTAACACCTGCCTCGTCTCATAAATAAATTTGTCAAAGTAACCGATCTGCCCATTTCCGCCGTACACAGGATATCCAGATGCCAGCAATTTTTTTGTTGGTAGATTCTTACCGTACGCAATTTTCAATTCTGAGCCTAGTGACCCAATCCGCCAACCTCTCGGCACCAAACCCAACTCGGACTCTTCAAACGAATCTGGGAATAGTGCCGCTGCCGCTTCATCCATGCCCTCTGGCACACGTCCTTCCATCTTGGCGCAGACGGGGTCGAAATCAATAAACCATGATTTAAACAGTGCCTGGGCGATGGATTCAAGGGTGGCGTTGGTTTCGCGCAGGAGGGAGATTCGGTCATCTAGAAGGCCCAGGAAATCTGCAATGCCTCGCTGTTCCATGAGCGGCGGCAACCAGAACTCGTGGCGCTTCAGTTGGCCGAGGTTGAATCCGGGAACGGAGCTTCCAATTCCGTTGTCAAGAATCTCTGCTTGCTTGTCCGGTCCTGAGAACAGATAGTAAATGAAACGTCGATCAGCCTTGGCTGAATCAACCGATAACTTCATTTGCTTGTTCGAAATAATGTAGCGATCGAACTTCGACCCTGCATCAATTAAGCCGACCTGATTTATCGTGCCCCAACAGGTAAAGATCAGATCTCCGCGACGCACTTCTGATCGCTGAAATTCCTCAGCCTTCTCCGTAGATATAAATACCAGCCCATCATCAATGAGCCGAGTAGAAATCTCGGTGCTTAGGTTAGACCCACGGATGACTGGAACGCCAGATGCTACGAAGAATTTCGAACTGATTGCAGAACCAAAGGGGCCGGTTGCCAAAGCGGTTGGGTGCGGTGCAGCGATTTCCTCAACTGTCGTAAGACGCCACTCAGAACTCATACCCCAGCCCTTTCAGCTTGTACCGAATGAGGTCGTCGAGTTCTGTGCCCTTGGCCATTTGTTCTCCAAGCTTCTCGGTTAACTTTTGCATCTTGTCGGCAAAGGCTTCATCGTCATCTTCGACTTCTTCGGCACCGACATATCGGCCCGGGGTGAGCACGTGGCCGTGTTGGGCGATTTCAGCCAGTTTGACGCTGCGGCAGTAGCCGGGGATGTCTTCATAAGTATCGACATTAGGCTCACCGCGCCAGGCGGCGACGGTGTTTCCGATGCGTTCGATCACCTCATCGGTGAGTTCTGCCTGAACGCGGCTGATCATGCTGCCGAGTTTGCGGGCATCGATAAAGAGCACTTCGCCTTTGCGTTGGGTTTTTTCTTTGGTGAGGAACCAGAGGCAAGCCGGGATCTGGGTGTTGAAGAAGAGTTGGCCGGGTAAGGCGACCATGACTTCGACGACGTCGGCTTCGACCATGGCTTTGCGGATGTCGCCTTCACTGTTCTGGCTGGAGCTCATGGAGCCGTTGGCGAGTACGATACCGGCACGACCCTTCGCTTTGAGGTGGTAGA
>NZ_JBIJFP010000004.1:0-101439 GCF_057744235.1 Fluviibacter sp.
CGCCTGCTGCTCAAGAAGCTGCAGCTTCTTTGTACCCAAATCTGGCAGCAGATTCTGGCTCATCTATCTCAGCCAACCCCAGCGCTGCAGCCCGCCTGATGAAAATGATGGGTTGTTCAGCGCGGACCAATTAGCCGGCCAGTTTGGCAAACGCATCAATCACTTCCTGCGGTGCCTGTACCAGCTCGATCAGCACGCCTTCGCCCGCGATCGGAAATTCATCATTGGCCTTAGGGTGCATGAACGTAATGTCGTAACCAGCCGCGCCTTTACGGATGCCGCCCGGCGCAAAACGAACGCCGTTGTTGGTGAGCCATTCCACAGCGACAGGCAGATTATCGACCCACAGACCGATATGATTAAGTGGTGTCGCATGAACAGCGGGTTTCTTTTCCGGATCCAGCGGCTGCATCAGATCGACTTCTACCTTGAACGGGCCCTTGCCCATCGCGGTGATGTCTTCATCCACGTTTTCACGCTCGGATACAAAGTTACCGGTAATCTCAAGGCCGAGCATATCGACCCACAGCGTGCGTAGCTTTTCTTTCGAAGGGCCGCCAATGGCAATTTGCTGTACGCCGAGAATCTTGAATGGACGCGTCATACGGATACTCCTTAACGATTAAACAGGTTGGCGCTGGCTATAGCGATACATTACGATGCCAGCAAGAATCATGGGCAAACTCAACCATTGCCCCATCGATAGGTTGCCAAACAGCAACCCGAGAAAATCATCCGGCTCACGGCCAAATTCCGCGACAAAACGCGCGAGGCCGTAGCCCATCAGGAAAACGGCTGAAACCGCAGCTCGTGGTCGCGGCTTGGCGGCATATAACCAGAGCAGCACAAACAGCAGCAAGCCTTCGCAGGCAAACTGATACAGCTGCGATGGGTGCCGCGGAAAATAATCCGTCCGCGGAAAAATCATCGCCCAGGGCACATCGGTCACACGGCCCACCAGCTCACCGTTAATAAAGTTACCCATACGCCCTGCCGCAAGACCCAGCGGCACCAACGGGGCAATAAAGTCAGTGACTTCAAAAAAACTGCGCCCATGCTTGCGGCCATAAAGCCACATCGCCAGCAACACACCCAGCAAACCGCCATGGAACGACATGCCACCCTGCCAGAGAGCAAAGACTTCCAGCGGATGGCTCAGGTAGTACCCGGCCTTGTAGAACAGCACATAACCCAGCCGCCCGCCCAGAACTACACCCAGTGCGCCATAAAAAAGGAGATCGTCGATGGCCTGATTGGTCCAACCCGCCGCGGGCAGCCGCTTGGCATGCACCCGGCCCAGCACCACAAACAGCACGAAGGCCAGCAGATACATCAAGCCGTACCAATGCACTGACAGCGGGCCGACACTTATAGCAACAGGATCAAACTGCGGGTGAATCAGATAAGACATAGCAACCTGTAAAGTTCACAGCAAAACCCTGCTGTGGCGATAGAATAACGAAATTATAGGCCACGATGAGCCCTCGGCTCAGGCAAAGCCCGTCTGTTTGTTCCTAAAGGATCCGTTATGCCGCAATACCGCTCCCGTACCTCGACCCATGGCCGCAATATGGCTGGTGCCCGCTCGCTATGGCGCGCCACCGGCATGAAAGACGGCGATTTCGGTAAACCGATCATTGCGGTGGTCAATTCATTTACGCAATTCGTGCCGGGCCACGTGCATCTTAAAGATCTGGGCCAACTGGTCGCACGTGAAATTGAAGCGGCGGGCGGCGTTGCCAAAGAGTTCAACACCATTGCGGTTGATGATGGCATTGCCATGGGCCACGGCGGTATGCTGTATTCCCTGCCATCACGCGAACTGATCGCAGACTCGGTGGAATACATGGCCAATGCCCACTGCGCCGATGCGCTGGTCTGCATTTCTAACTGCGACAAGATCACCCCGGGCATGCTGATGGCAGCCCTGCGCCTGAATATCCCGGCGATTTTTGTGTCGGGTGGCCCCATGGAAGCCGGCAAAGTCAAAATTGGTGGCAAGGTGATTTCACTCGATCTGGTCGATGCCATGGTGAAAGCGGCTGATTCGAAATGCTCCGATGAAGAAGTCGAAGCGGTTGAGCGCTCGGCCTGCCCAACCTGCGGTTCATGCTCCGGCATGTTTACCGCAAACTCGATGAACTGCCTGACCGAAGCCCTGGGTCTGTCGTTGCCAGGCAATGGCACCCTGGTCGCTACCCACGCCGATCGCAAGTCGCTATTCCTCGGTGCTGGTCAGCGCATTGTCGAACTCTGCAAGCGCTACTACGAGCAGGATGATGCGTCGGTGTTGCCGCGCAATGTCGCGAACAAGAAGGCCTTTGAAAACGCCATGGCACTCGATGTCGCAATGGGCGGCTCCACCAATACCGTGCTGCACATTCTTGCCGCCGCGCAAGAAGCGGGTGTTGATTTCACCATGCAGGATATCGACCGCATTTCGCGGCATGTGCCCTGCCTGTGCAAAGTCGCTCCCATGACAGACAAATATCATATTGAAGACGTGCATCGTGCCGGCGGCATTCTCGGCCTGCTGGCTGAACTGGATCGCGCTGGTGTGATTCATCGCGACACCCCCACCGTGCACGCACCAACGCTGGGTGCTGCCATGGATCAATACGATGTCACACGCAGCACCGATGAACGTGTGCAAACCCTGTTCCGTGCTTCACCCGGTGGCATACCGACACAAACCGCGTTCTCGCAAGACCGTCGCTACGATGATCTGGACACCGACCGTACCAACGGCTGTATCCGTGATCGTGCCCACGCCTACTCGCAGGATGGCGGCCTGGCCGTGCTCCACGGCAACCTGGCGTTGAATGGTTGTATCGTTAAAACAGCAGGTGTGGATGAATCCATTCTACAGTTCACGGGCAAGGCTCGCGTTTACGAAAGCCAGGAAGATGCCGTTGAAGGCATTCTTTCGGGTGAAGTGGTCGAGAACGATGTAGTCGTGATTCGCTACGAAGGCCCGCAAGGTGGCCCTGGCATGCAGGAAATGCTGTACCCCACCTCCTATCTGAAATCACGCGGCCTAGGCAAAGCCTGTGCGTTGCTGACGGATGGCCGCTTCTCCGGTGGCACATCGGGTCTATCCATAGGCCACGTTTCTCCGGAAGCCGCGGATGGTGGTCTAATTGGTCTGGTGGAAACCGGTGACACGATTGAAATTGATATCCCGAACCGCCGGATTCACCTGGCCGTTAGCGAAGACGATCTGGCAGCACGTACCGCTGCGATGAACGCCCGTGGCGAAAAAGCCTGGAAGCCCGTAGCACGTGAACGTCTGGTTAGTCAGGCACTGAAGGCTTACGCGTTGTTTGCGACGTCCGCTGATCGTGGTGCTGTGCGTGACATCAGCCAGGTTGTACGCAAAAGCTAAGAAAAAACCAGTCGTTAAAAACAACGAAGGGTGCCATGGCACCCTTCGTTGTTTGAGGCTCCCGAATGCGAATTCAGGACACATTTTTGAAGTGTCTTAGTTGCTGCCAGAGGCTTTGCCCGCCTGATAGCCCTTGTTGTACTGTTGCTGCTTCGACTTTTCATAAGAGTCATAAGCGTAGCCACCGATCGCGCCGACGGCAGCACCACCCACGGCACCCCAGATCGGATTACCGCCAGCAATCGCGGTAATACCCGCACCGGCAGCGGCACCAATGGCACCACCCGACAGGGTGCGCTGCTGGGTATCACTCATGCCCGAGCAACCCGTGAGGACGGCGGCAACCACCGGAACAATGATCAACGTTTTTTTCATGGTGTGTACTCCGTATTCAGATTACTTGCCAGCTTTGCTGCTTGCACAGGGAAAGCGCTCGGTCAGGAAGCGCAGTGCCGATTCGGCGGCCGGCATATCCTTGATTTCCGGCTTGTTGCCGGCCCAGGTCACATACTCATCCAGTACTTGCTGACGCTGCGGTGCCGGTTGCGAAACACAGATCTTGTTCTGGGCAAACTTCGGGTGGCGGGTTACTAGATACGTGTCATACACGCCCTGACCAAAGCCATTACAGTAGGCCTGTACCGGTGCGTTGGCTTTGTCTTTGCAAAGGGCGACCATTTCAGCTGTACTGGTGGCCCGATGGGTGGGCTGTTGCGCAGCGGGTGCGGCAGCAAAAGCAGAAGCCGACAGCAATGCCGTGCTGGCAATCAGAATCGTTTTTTTCACGAACATCTCCTTGGGTTATTCTAATCCCCGCGGTTGGCAGGGTACTAAATGACTCTAGTCTCTTTAATCGTTAACGGCAAGCCGGTTTCAGGAACGTTTGGCTTGAAGCGCATCCATCACGGCCATGGCCGTCATGTTGACTACGCGGCGTACCGTCGATGATGAGGTCAGGATGTGCACCGGATGCGCCGCGCCGAGCAGGATTGGCCCGATGGTCACTCCCGAACCACCGATCATTTTGATCAGGTTGTACGAGATGTTGGCAGCATCCAGATTCGGCATAACGAGCACGTTGGCCTCGCCCTTGAGCGCGGAGTCCGGATAGGCGCTTAGGCGGATTTCTTCTGACAGGGCGGAGTCACCATGCATTTCGCCATCGACATCCATTTCGCCGGAAGACAGTGCGGGCAGCAATGCCGCTGCACGGCTCATCTTGAGAGCCGACTCTGACGAGGATGAACCAAAGTTGGAATGCGATAGCAGCGCCACTTTCGGATGAACACCAAAACGTTTCACTTCATCGGCAGCCAGCATGGCAATCTCGGCCACTTGTTCGGCGTTCGGATTCTCGTTCACGTGCGTGTCAGCAATGAACAGTGACCGACCGGGCAGCATCAGATAGTTCATGGCGGCAAAGACGTTAACGCCTGAGCGTTTGCCGATTACCTCGTTGACCACCTGCAGGTGGTCGCTGTACTGACCGAGGACGCCACAGATCATGCCGTCGGCGAAGCCCAGCTTCATCAGCATGGCACCCATCAGTGTGGTATCGCGACGCATGGCGGATTTAGCCACTGCCGGGGTCACACCCCGGCGAGCCATCAGCTTGTGATAAGCCATCCAGCAGTCGCGATAGCGAGGGTCATTTTCCGGATTGACCAGTTCGAAATCCACACCCGGCCTGATGCGCAGACCGGCCCGCTGCAGACGCTTCTCAACAACCGCCGGGCGGCCGATCAGCACCGGTGTGGCCAGCTGCTCTTCGAGAATGATCTGTGTGGCGCGCAGGACACGTTCATCTTCGCCCTCGGCAAAGATAATGCGCTGGCGAGGGCCTTCCTTGCAGGCGACGAATACGGCGCGCATGCCGAGGCCGGTGTGATAAACGAACTCTTTCAGACGTTCGATGTAGGCATTCATGTCGGCGATTGGTCGCCGCGCTACGCCCGAACTGACGGCAGCTTTGGCAACGGCCGGCGCAATCCGTGTAATCAGACGCGGATCGAAGGGTTTCGGAATCAGATATTCCGGGCCAAAGTGCAGGTTGTGGCCGGCGTAGGCCATGGCCACTTCATCGGAGACTTCCACTTCGGCCAGTTCAGCGATGGCGTAGACGCAAGCCAGTTTCATTTCTTCCGTAATCGTGGTCGCGCCAACATCAAGTGCTCCACGGAAAATAAACGGAAAGCAGAGCACGTTATTGACTTGGTTCGGATAATCCGAACGACCGGTCGCGATGATGGCATCCGGCCGCACCTTGCGGGCTTCTTCCGGCATGATTTCAGGCGTGGGGTTGGCCAGCGCGAAGATCAACGGGTTTTCATTCATCGGCGGCAGCCATTCGGCTTTCAGTGCGCCAGCGGCCGACAGGCCGAGGAACACATCCGCACCGACCAGCGCATCTTTCAGTGTGCGTGCCTCGGTCTGCTGAGCATACTTGGCTTTGGTTGGCTCCATGTTTTCTTCACGGCCGACGTAGATCACGCCTTTGGAGTCGCAGACGGTAATGTGTTCTCGCATGACACCGATTTCACACCAAAGATCCAGACAGGCAATCGCGGCTGCACCGGCACCCGACACCACGACGCGGACTTCGGCGATATGTTTCTTAATGACCTTGAGGCCGTTGATCAGTGCCGAAGCGGAAATAATCGCGGTGCCATGCTGATCGTCGTGGAAGACAGGGATCTTCATCCGCTTCTTGAGTTCGCGCTCAATGTAGAAACACTCCGGCGCTTTGATGTCTTCCAGATTGATGCCGCCGAGCGTGGGCTCCAGCGCCGCAATCATCTCGATCAGCTTGTCCGGGTCATTCTCGGCCAGCTCGATGTCGAAGACATCGATGCCTGCGAATTTCTTGAATAGGCAGCCTTTACCCTCCATGACGGGCTTCGAGGCCAGCGGGCCGATATTGCCCAGGCCGAGTACCGCCGTACCGTTGGTGACCACGCCGACCAGATTGCCGCGTGCAGTCAGCGTATCGGCTTCATCGGGATTGTTTTCGATTTCTTCACAGGCGAAGGCAACGCCTGGCGAATAGGCCAGTGCCAGGTCGCGCTGGTTGGTTAACCCTTTGGTCGGGGTGACAGAGATTTTTCCGTGAGTCGGAAAACGGTGGTACTCCAGCGCGGCTTCGCGCAGGTCCTTCTGCATGGCAGACTCCAACTTCACCCGATGGGCTCTCGTCTTTCGGGTGGATTGATCAGACAGTTGCGTTTCGGTCAGAGAAACGCAAACGAAATGATGATTTTCCTCTTTTGCGCCGTGAAAGGCAAAGTGCGGCGCAATAAAAAACGGCTCGCCGAAGCGAGCCGTTCTAGCATGACAGGCGCGATTACTTGCGCTTGTTCACGGCGTCCTTGAATGCCTTGCCAGCCGAGAACTTCACAGTCTTGGCGGCCGGGATCTTGATAGTTTCGCCAGTTTGCGGGTTGCGACCGGTACGGGCAGCGCGCTTGCCGCTCGAGAACGAACCAAAACCAACCAGGCTCACCGAGTCACCCTTGGTCACAGCCTTAACAACGGCGGCAACCGTGGCATCCAGAGCAGCTTGTGCAGCGGCTTTGCTCAGCTTGGCATCTTTAGCAATCACTTCAATCAGTTCAGCTTTATTCATAAGGGTGTCTCCCAATGGTTTGTACAAAATCTTTAGAACCAGCTACACATGAGCTGATCGCGTGAAACCATTATGCCCTGATTTCTGAGGGTTTTTACAAGAGTTTTCATGAATTTTTTCTGGGTAAGCCCGCTGTAAGCCTTGTCAGGTGGCGCTTTCAGCGGGGCGGTGTGTTGGGCCGTGCACCAAAACCGTTTTTGATGATCGCGACGAACACGCAAAAAACCCTGTTTCAACAAGGTATTGGCGAGTTCTCTTCACAAACCGACTAATTGTGTGCGTGCACCATCATGGTCTGTAAAGAAAATGCAACGGACATTTTCAGTTGTTGATTTTGCCAACGCACTCAAAGACTCTTCGCGCAACGACGCAACCGTCTCGGCAATGCGTTGTAATTGTGAAGACTCGTTTCGTTGACCGTGTAACCAGGCGGGTGCCATATCGGGCGCATCGGTTTCCAGTACAAAAGCCGAGGGGGGCAGTGACTGCAACACAGCACGAATCCGTGTTGAGCCTTCGTAAGTGCAACTGCCGCCGAAGCCGAGCAGGAAGCCCATGCGCGTCAGTTGATCCGCTTGTTCCCGGCTGCCATTAAATGCATGCGCGATACCGCCGGGAATTTTTTTGGAGCGCCCCTGGATACGTTTCAAGGACTGGATCACATCTTCCACGGCATGGCGAACGTGCAGGATCACCGGTAACGCATGGGTCGCCGCCAGTGCCAGTTGTGCCTCAAACCAGTATTGTTGTGTTGTAAAATCGGGGGCACCGCGAAAACGGTCGAGCCCGATTTCACCAACGGCGACGGCGTGCGTTGAGCGTAGCTGCGTTTCAAGCTGTGCCAGATCGTCTGGCTGGGCCTGCATGACATAGAGTGGATGTATACCGTAGGCCGGGAGAATGCGCGGCCAATCCGGACGCTGTGCGGAGGTCTCGGCTAAGGTCTGGAGTGCCTTAAAGCCGGTGGCTGTGACCGCAGGATTAATGCAGTGCGTGATACCGGCGTTGCGCGCCCGAATCAAAGCCGCGTCGCGGTCGGCATCAAACTCCGGCGCGTCCCAGTGAACGTGGGTATCAATCCAGGTCAGGGGTGGTTCTGACATGGGGCATCACGATCAATAGCGATAGAGAAACGGAAAATCCGTTTCCGGACGGATGCCGGAAATCATGTCGGCCAACGCTTTGCCGGAACCACAGGCCATCGTCCAGCCCAGCGTGCCATGCCCCGTATTGAGAAAGAGGTTGCCGGGTTGTGCGCGGCCGATAAGCGGCACGTTGGAGGGCGTTGCCGGCCGTAGGCCGGTCCAGTACTCCGGTACGCCAACGGTGCGCAGGTGCGGAAAAATCTGTTGTGTGCGTTCGGCAATAGCGGCACAGCGCACAGCATTGAGCCCCATGTTGTAGCCGTTCATTTCTGCGGTACCAGCAATACGTAAGCGATTGCCCAGGCGAGAGAATACGATCTTGTGGCCGTCATCCGTCAGGCTAACCGATGGTGCAAAATTTTCGCCCTCGGCCAGCGTGAACGTGGCTGAATAGCCTTTGGCTGGATAGATCGGTACCGACAAGCCGAGTGGTGCCAGCAAATGGTTGCTGAAACTGCCGCAGGCCACAACATAAGCATCCGCCTGAAGGCGCTCGCCGTTATACCGTTCAATACTATCAATGTGCGTCGCGTCACCGCGTAAACGAACGATGGGTGTCCCCATCAGAAACTGAACACCTTGAGCCTGGGCCAGCTCAGCGAGGCGTCGTGTAAACAGATGCGCATCACCGGATTCATCCGAGGGGGTGAAGTGCCCACCCACGATGAGGTGGCGGGCATCGTCGAGGGCGGGTTCAATCTGCACACAGGTGGCGGCATCCACGGCGCGCCGATCGAGTCCGTAATCACGCATGAGTTCAGCCGCCATGGCGGCATGCTCATATTCGCGTTCGTCCGTGTAAAAATGCAAAATGCCACGGGTCAGCTGATCATATTGAATCCCGGTCTGGTCACGCAGTTGCTGCAGACAGGCCCGACTGTAGATTGCCAGATTGACGATGGCCCGGATGTTGGCCCGGGTGCGTGGGGCTCGACACTCACCGAGAAAACGGAGACCCCAGCGAAATAGTTCCGGGTCCAGTCGCCAGCGAAACAGCAGTGGGGCATTTTCCCGGCCTATCCAGCGCAAAATTTTTCCGATCGCGCCGGGGTTGGCCCAAGGCTCGGCGTGCGAGACGGAAATCTGTCCACCATTCGCGAAACTGGTTTCCTGGCCGGCACCCGGTTGACGATCAATAACCGTGACTTCGTGCCCGGCCTGCGACAGATACCACGCCGTCGTTGTCCCGACTACGCCGGCACCGATCACGATAATTTTCATGAAGCGCGCTCTTCGCTCTCCCGAACCCGGGCAATGCGTGATACTTCAGGAATGTGTCGGACCCCACGCATGACGCGGGCGAGGTGTTTGCGATCCCGCACCTGCAGGGTAAAGAACAGGGTGGTATACATGCCGCCGGCGTCATCCATGCTGATATGGACGATGTTGGAATCAGCCTCGGCGATCGCGGCAGAAATCTTGGCGAGTACACCACGCTGGTTACGGATTTCGACACGAATTCGTACGTCGAACTGACTGTTGATTTCCGGTGCCCATTCCACATCCACCCATTTCTGGGCGTCCTGCCCGAGATGCCGGCGAATCTTCAGGCAATCATGCGTATGCACAACCAGGCCGCGGTTGGCATCGAGCGAACCCACAATCGGGTCGCCGGGGATTGGTTGGCAACAGGTCGAGAGATGCACTGCGACACCATCCGCGCCGTTGATCATCACGGGTGCGCTCGCCGCCTTAGGGAGTGCCTTGGCTGGATCGAGACCAAGCAATTCGACGACCACATCGCCCGCCGGACGCTGACCTGTGCCAATTTGACTGAGTATGTGGCCTTCGGCCTGAGCGCCCGAGCGATCCAGCACCCGACCCCAGCCGGCAACGGGCACATCTTGCAAGCGCTGACCATAACGGGCCAGTTCGCTTGACAACATGCGCTTACCCAGTGCGGCAGAGGATTCGTGATGTGCAGAACGCAGGAAGTGGCGGATTTTGCTACGGGTGCGACCGGATTTGACGAACTTCAACCAGGCGGGATTCGGGTTCGGAATCACCGCAGTCACAATCTCAATCTGATCGCCATTCTGCAGCTCGGTGCGCAGGGGCGCAAATTCGCGATTGATTCTGGCCGCCACGCAACGGTTGCCAATGTCGGTGTGAACGGCATAGGCAAAATCCACGGCCGTGGCACCACGCGGCAGCGTCAGGATTTTGCCGTTGGGTGTAAAGACGAAAACCTCATCCGGGAAGAGATCCACCTTGGCATGTTCATAGAATTCGGAGGAGTCACCGCTCATTGATTGCATTTCGACCAGGGACTCCAGCCACTTGGTCGTTTTGTGATGCAGATCATCCGAGAACTTGCCAGATTCCTTGTACAGCCAGTGAGAGGCGACGCCTTCCTGGGCCAGGCGATGCATGTTCCGTGTGCGGATCTGGATTTCGATGGGCGTGCCGTAGGGGCCGATTAGCGTGGTGTGCAACGACTGATAGCCATTCACTTTGGGAATGGCCAGATAATCCTTGAATTTTCCCGGCAGCGGTTTGTACAGGGCATGCAGCGCGCCCAGCGCCAGGTAGCAGCTGGCATCATCATCAACGACGACACGAAAACCATAGAGATCCAGCACCTGGGAAAACGACAGATGTTTCTCGATCATCTTGCGGTAGATCGAGTAGAGCGTTTTCTGTCGACCGAACACTTCGGCCCTGACCCCGGCTTGCGCCAATTTATCGGACAGACTGGTCAGAATCCGTTGCACCATCTCCTTGCGATTGCCGCGTACGGATTTAACGGCGCGGACCAGCACTTCGTAGCGGTGCGGATAGATGTTCTGGAAGGCCAGATCCTGCAACTCACGGAACAGGGTATTCAACCCCAGGCGGTTGGCAATCGGGGCGTAAATTTCCAAGGTTTCGCGGGCGATGCGCCGCCGCTTGTCCGGGCGCATTGAGCCCAGCGTCTGCATGTTGTGCAGACGATCTGTCAGCTTGATGAGAATAACGCGGATATCGCGCGCCATGGCCAGCAGCATTTTGCGGAAATTTTCCGCCTGTGCTTCGTGCTGGCTGGCAAATTCCAGGCGGTCCAGCTTGGAAAGGCCTTCGACGAGATCGGCAACCGGTTTGCCGAATCGTTGCGTCAGGTCTTCCTTGGTGGCACCGGTATCTTCAATCGTATCGTGGAGTAATGCCGCCATGATGGCGACGGCATCCATTTTCCATTCGGCCAAGGCACCAGCCACCGCTAGGGGGTGTGTAATGTAAGGTTCGCCGGAGGTGCGATTCTGCCCCCGATGGCACCGTTCACTAAAGACAAAGGCCTCTTCTACCCGTGCCAGATCGGCAGCGGGGAGGTAATCCAGACTATCAATAAAAACCCGGTAAGCCGGGTCATCCGGCCCTAGGGCCGGTGGCAAATCAGGCGGAATGTCGGGGTTCACCGGGGCACGGGCTTCCGTGTTCATGATGTACCCTCAATCTTCCGCCTAAGCCATTAACTCAGGCCTGAGGGCGATTCAGAATCTCGGCACCGACCAAGCCTTCGCCGATTTCGCGCAGCGCGATGACGGTCGGCTTATCCATATCGGGCTCAACGTGCGCCGTAGCACCGTTGGCCAGCTGACGGGCGCGGTAAGTGGCTGCCAGCGTCATTTGGAAGCGGTTGGGGATGCGATTCAGGCAATCTTCGACAGTGATACGTGCCATGGTGTTTTCCGTTCAATTAGCGATGGAGGTAGGAAGCCATCAGGGCTGAATGGCGTTGCGACTGATTGGTCAGTCGCGTCCGGGCCGCAGCAAACACGGCCAGCAATTCAGCCAGCGCTTCTTCCAGATTTTCGTTAATTATAACGTAGGGAAACTCGTTGAGATGCGCCAATTCCTCACGGGCATTGGCAACCCGACGGGCAATGATCTCGGGCGAATCCTGGCCGCGGCCCTGTAATCGGGTTTCCAGCACATCAAATGACGGCGGCACAATAAAGACACCGACCGACGCCGGGTAAACCTTGCGCACTTGTTGAGCACCCTGCCAGTCGATCTCCAAAATCACGTCCCGATCAGCCTGTAACAGGGTCTCAATGCCCTGACGGCTGGTGCCATAAAAGTTACCGTGAACTTCGGCCGATTCCAGAAAGTCGCCTGTCGCCTGCATCTGGCGAAAGGTTTCTACTGACACAAAGTGATAATGCACCCCGTTCTCTTCACCGGGGCGCGGCGTGCGGGTCGTTGTCGAAATCGACAGTGCCAGACGAGGATTTTGCGCCAGCGCCATGCGGGTCAATGTGGTTTTGCCGGCGCCAGAGGGGGCGGCAATCACAAATAGACTGCCGGGGCCAATGGAGGTGTTCTGCGTCATGTGTGCTCTGCCTTTTTTGCCAAGTTACCCATAGGGTGCAAGCGGCGGGTTATTCGATATTCTGCACCTGTTCGCGAATTTGTTCGATCAGCAGCTTCAGCTCCATGGCGATAGCCGAGACTTCGCTGCTTACGGATTTGGAGCCCAGTGTATTGGCTTCACGGTTCAGCTCCTGCATCAGGAAATCCAGTCGCTTGCCGGCTTGACCCGGTGTGGCAACCACGCGATCCACTTCTTCCAGATGGACTTTGAGACGACCTAATTCTTCAGCGACATCCGTGCGTACGGCGTACAGCGTGAGCTCCTGACGGATGCGCTCGTCTTCCGCATTACCCATCACTTCCAGCAGTTTAGCCCGGGCTTTGTCAGCATAGGCCTGCTGAGCAGCAGGAATCAGCGGATCAGCTTTGGCCACCAGCGCGCGCATGGCGGCGGTGCGCTCCTTGATCAGTTCGGCCAGGCGCTGGCCTTCGCGCTGTCGTACGGCTTTCAGATTCGTAATGGCTTCGGCGGCCATGGCCTGGTACTCGGGTAGCAGTGCACTCCAATCTAGCGCCGCCGTGCGCACCACGCCGGGCCAGCGCAGTACATCAGCGGTACTCAGATCGCGGCTGTCCTTGAAGATCGATTGCACTTCCTGAGCCAGTCCTAAAAGTGCCTGCATCCGTTCCGGATCCAATGTTTCCGTCGTGTCGCCAGCCGCCAGCGCCCAACCGGCACGGCACTCGACCTTACCGCGGGCCAGTTGTTTGGCCAGTAACTCACGCAAGGGCATTTCTAGTTCGCGCAGCTCTTCCGGAAAGCGGAAGGCCAGGTCGAGAAAACGGGAGTTGACGCTTTTGATGTCAAAGGTCAAGGTACCACCGGCGATGGGGCGGGTGATAGCGGCAAAGCCGGTCATGCTGGCAATCATGCGGACATCCTGAATTCGGGTAAAAATCGTACAATGCCGACGAGTTTAAACGATAGGAACCCTCATGCGTCCGAGCCAACGTCAATCTGATGAATTACGCCCGCTGTCCCTGACCCGTGGTTACACGGCTCACGCCGAAGGCTCGGTGCTGATTCAGGTGGGACAGACCCGCGTGCTTTGCACGGCCAGCGTGGAAACCAACCTGCCGCCCTGGCTGCGCGGTAAGGGCCAAGGCTGGGTCACGGCCGAATATGGCATGCTGCCGCGCGCGACGCATACACGCTCCGCGCGCGAAGCAGCCAAAGGCAAACAGACCGGACGTACCCAGGAGATCCAACGCCTCATCGGGCGCAGCCTGCGGGCGGTGACAGATCTGGTCGCCCTGGGTGAACGCCAAATCACGCTGGATTGCGATGTGCTGCAAGCGGATGGGGGCACGCGCTGTGCAGCCATTACCGGGGCCTGGGTAGCACTGCATGATGCCTGCGCCAAACTGGTGGCCGAAGGCACGCTGGCAACCAACCCGATTCGCGATCATGTGGCGGCGATTTCGGTGGGAATCTTTGAGGGTCAGCCAGTCCTCGATCTGGACTATGCCGAAGACGCCAACTGCGATACCGACATGAACGTCATCATGACTGGCGGTGGCGGTATCGTCGAGATTCAGGGCACCGCCGAAGGGACCCCGTTCAGTCGTGACGAACTGACGCAGCTGGTGGATCTGGCTGATGCCGGTATTCGCCAACTGATTGCCGCACAAACCCAGGCCGTGAAGGTTTGAACGTCATGAAGCAGCTGGTCCTGGCTTCGAACAATGCCAAAAAGCTCAAAGAGCTCGGTGAGCTGCTCATCCCGCTGGGCATCGAACTGATTCCACAAGGGCAGCTTGACATTCCCGAAGCCGAAGAACCCTTTCCGACCTTTGTCGAAAACGCACTGGCCAAAGCGCGCCACGCCGCCCGTTTGAGTGGGCTACCGGCGCTGGCCGATGATTCGGGGCTTTGTGTCCGTGCGCTGGCGGGCGCGCCCGGTGTCCTGTCGGCACGTTATGCCGGTGAACCCAAGTCAGACGCGCGGAACAATGCTCACTTGCTCACAGCACTGGCAGGCCAAGTGGATCGGGCAGCGCATTTTGTCAGCGTCCTGGTGTTGGTCCGTCACTCAGACGACCCGCAGCCCATCATGGCCGAAGGCAATTGGCATGGCGAAATTCTGACGGAGGCTCGGGGGGCCGATGGGTTTGGTTACGATCCGCTCTTCTGGATTCCCACAGTAGGCAAATCGGCTGCCGAGATGGCTCCTCAGGAAAAAAACGCCTGTTCGCATCGCGGTATCGCCATGCACAAATTGCTGATGCAGTTGCCCGATCTATAAGCCGTGCAAACCATCACATTCGTCCCTAAGCCCGGGTCGCGTGCAGCGGCTGCAGGCGTCTTGAAACCCAACTTTACGCAGGCCGTGCCGTTATCACTCTATGTGCACATCCCCTGGTGTGTCCGTAAGTGCCCCTACTGTGATTTCAATTCGCACGCGGCACCCGAGCATCTGCCGGAAGCCGCGTTGGTTGATGCGTTGCTACAGGATCTGACCGCCGCATTACCCGGTATCTGGGGACGCCGTATCGAGACGGTGTTCTTTGGCGGGGGGACGCCCAGCCTGTTATCGCCGGCCGCCATTGATCGATTGATCACCGGATTTCGCATGCTGCTGCCACTGTCGCCGCAGGCCGAAATCACGCTGGAGGCCAACCCCGGCACGGTTGATGCCGGGCGCTTCGCCGGTTTCAAGGCGGCGGGCGTTAATCGCCTCTCCCTCGGTATTCAGAGCTTCAACGATGCCAGCCTGCAGGCGCTGGGCCGCATTCACGACCAGCAACAGGCCATCGCGGCGATTGAAGCTGCCGCCCGCACCTTCGATACCTTTAACCTTGATCTGATGGTCGGTCTACCGCTGCAAGACACAGCTGCTGCACTGACCGATATCAACCAAGCACTGGCCTTTAACCCGCCACACTTTTCCTGTTATCAGCTGACGCTGGAGCCGCACACCCCCTTTGCAGCGATGCCGCCTACCGGATTGCCCGATGACGATACCTGTGCCGAGATCCAGGATGGGCTGGAAAACCGCCTGGCCGAAGCGGGCTATACGCACTATGAAACTTCGGCCTTTGCCCGCCCGGGTCATCAATGCCGGCATAACCTGAATTACTGGACCTTCGGCGATTATCTGGGCATCGGCCCGGGGGCGCACAGCAAGCTGACGAATCACGAGGGTGCGCGTCGTCAGATGCGCCATAAATCGCCCCGGGCCTATCTGGCCGCTATTGAAAACGGGGATTTTATTCAGACTGACGACCCGATTCTGCCCGCCGATCTGACCGGTGAATTCATGATGAATGCGCTGCGCCTCAACCAGGGCTTCGGCATCGATCTCTATGAACGCTATACCGGATTACCCTGGCTGCTGGTCGGCCGCCAGGTAGATGCCGCTGTCCGCGATGGGTTTCTGGAATGGGTGACGCCGGGTCAGCATCTGCGCCCCACCCTGAAAGGCCGGCGCTTTCTGAACGTGCTGCTCCAGCGTTTTCTCTAACTCATTTCCGCCGGAATACCAGATCCCACACACCGTGGCCTAGCCGCAGGCCGCGTGCCTCAAACTTGGTGAGCGGGCGGTAGGCAGGTCGCTCGGCGTAATCTGTTGCCGTGTTTTCCAGTTGCGGATCGGCGCTCAGCACTTCCAGCATCTGCTCGGCATAGTTTTCCCAGTCGGTCGCACAGTGGATCGACCCGCCAGGTTTAAGGCGGGAGACTAGCGTACGCACAAATTCCGGCTGAATCAGACGTCGTTTGTGGTGGCGTGCTTTGTGCCATGGGTCGGGGAAGAACACCAGAATGCCATCCAGCGAGTCCGGCGCAATCATCTGGTTAACGACATCTACGGCATCGTGCGTCATCAAGCGCAGGTTCGTCAAACCCGCCTGCTCGATGAGTTTCAGCAGATTGCCCACACCGGGGCGATGCACTTCAATACCCAGGTAATCATGTTGCGGATGATTTTTGGCGATTTCCGCCGTTGCACCGCCCATGCCGAAACCAATCTCCAGAAAGCGAGGAGCCTGACGGCCGAAACGTTCGTTCCAATCCTGAATGGCCGGTGTGTAATCGACGCCCCACTGTGGCCAACCCTGGGTGATTGCTGTGCTCTGCGCATCGGTCAGCCGCCCTTCACGACGCACAAAGCTACGTATACGACGCAGATGCGCCGGGAGATCGCTGAGGACCTGTGTGCGTTTTTCATTCATGGTGTCTGTTCCATTGCTGTTTCCGCGTCCGGGGTGGTCACTTTCACCTCTGTGGCGCTCGCCGGTCGGGCCGGCTTGTTTTTAAGCTTCAGATAATTCGGATCGCTCACCTCGGCCAGGGTATCCCGGTAGCGCTGCTGCAGATTCATCTGCGGCAGCACCAGCGTGTCCGCCAGTGTCGGGCATGCCTCATCCAGAGCGGCGGGCGAGAGATCCAGTGATGTCTTCAGATGCATGGCCTGTGCCACACGCGCTTGCTGATTCGGGGTGTCTAGTGCAATCCGGTAATGCACGGCTAACGTTGCCGTCAGTGTCTGCATGGTCGACTGGTTCTCCGTCAGCCATGCTTCATAAGCTGCGGTTGCGGCCGGGAATGCATGGCACGCAGTCCCCAGCATGACCGTGGCGTTAGCGACACCGAAAACCCGTTGGATGCTTACCAGTTCTGGCTGATTAAACACATACGTATGGGGTCGCTGTGGTTCGGTCGTGTCTGCTGCAAAAAGCAACGTGGGCCCACTGCCGAGCAGTAGACCCAGGCTGACTGTGCAACACCGCAGGCGCAGCTTCAAAATGGTTTCGATTTAGTTGCGCCCAATCAGGCCTGTGGTGGGCGAGCTGGGGTCGGCACTATAAAACTTGCGCGGCATACGTCCGGCCATATAGGCGGCTCGGCCGGATTCAACGGCCAGCTTCATGGCGGTTGCCATCAGCACCGGATCCTGGGCGTGAGCGATTGCCGTGTTCATCAGCACACCGGCACAGCCAAGCTCCATGGCAATGGTGGCATCGGAAGCGGTGCCGACGCCGGCATCCACAATGACCGGCACCTTGGCCTGATCAAGGATCAGGCGCAGATTCCAGGGGTTCAGAATACCCATGCCTGAACCAATCAATGAAGCCAGCGGCATGATGGCGACGCAACCGATGTCTTCAAGCATTTTGGCCTGAATCGGGTCGTCCGAGCAGTAAACCATGACTTCGAAACCTTCTTTTACCAGCACTTCAGCGGCCTTGAGGGTTTCCGGCATGTTCGGAAACAGGCTGGTCTGATCGCCCAGCACCTCCAGTTTGCACAACGGGTGTCCATCTAGGAGTTCGCGGGCCAGGCGCAGTGTGCGGATCGCATCATCGGCGGTATAACAACCAGCGGTGTTGGGCAGAATGGTGTAGCGATCCGGTGTGATGACATCCAGCAGATTCGGGGCGCCGGCATCCTGGCCGATGTTGGTGCGCCGGATGGCCACCGTAACGATTTCAGCACCTGAAGCGGCGATTGCCCGGCCGGTCTCGTCGAAATCTTTGTATTTGCCGGTGCCGACCAGCAAGCGGGAACGATAGGTTTTACTGCCAATCGTGACAGTATTCAAAGCATCCTGGTGTTGCACGGTTAACCTCCGCCGACGGCGACAACAATTTCGATCTGATCACCCGGTTGCAGCATCACCGATGTATGCAGGCTACGCGGTACGATTTCGCCGTTGCGCTCAACGGCAACGCGTCGTCCGACGAGCTCAAGCTCGGCCAATAGATCGCTGACCAGCGCTGTATCGGCGCACGCATGTTCTTTACCGTTGACGGTGATTTTCATGCGCCGATTCTAGCATCCGGAACCTCCTCTCGGCAGCTCCCAGCGGCTGGTTTACATGTGACCGGTCTGCAAATAGCGCAGGTGCCAGCTAAAGGCATCTTCGAGCAGGTGCGGCGTTTGCTTGCCCGGTGCGTAATGCACGCCACGGCGGAAGTATTCCTTAAGCGCCGGACGGAAATCCGGATGCGCACAGCGATCAATAATGACCTTGGCCCGTTGCTTGGGCGAGAGTCCGCGTAAATCGGCCAATCCCTGTTCGGTGACAATGACCTGGACATCGTGTTCGGTGTGGTCGGTATGTGACACCATCGGTACGATGGCAGAGATCGCCCCTCCCTTGGCGGTCGACGGTGTCATGAAAATCGACAGGAAGGCGTTGCGGGCAAAATCGCCCGAGCCGCCAATCCCATTCATGATGCCACTGCCCATGATGTGCGTGGAGTTCACGTTGCCGAAAATATCGGCTTCGATCAGACCGTTCATGGCGATCACGCCGAGGCGACGAATCACTTCCGGATGGTTGCTGATTTCCTGCGGACGCAGGATGATGCGGCTCTTGTACTGGGGCAGATCGGCCATCAGCGTTTCCAACGCATCCGGGCTCAAAGAGAAGGCAGTTGCTGAGACCATGTCCAGCTTGCCTTCCTGAATCATCTTAAGCATACCGTCCTGCAGGACCTCGGTGTAAGAGGTTAACCCTTCAAAGCGGCTATTACTCAACTCATCCAGTACGGCATTCGCGATATTGCCGACGCCGGATTGCAGCGGCAGCAGATTCGCTGGCAAGCGGCCTTTTTTGACCTCGTGCTCCAGAAATTCCATGATGTGACCAGCAATGGCGCGTGAGCTGGCATCGGGTGGTGAGAAAGGCGAGTTACGATCCGGGGCATCGGTTTCGACCACCGCCACCACTTTGTTCGGATCACAGCGCAAGTATTGCTCACCAATACGGTCACCCACCTGCACCAGCGGAATCGGTTGGCGGTTGGGAGGCAGCTCGGTACCGTAATAGATGTCGTGCATCCCTTCCAGTTCCGGGCTTTGCCATGAATTCACTTCCAGAATGACCTGATCCGCGAGATCAATCCAGGTTTTGTTATTACCGACGGAGGAAGAAGGAATCAGGCTACCGTCTTCCCGGATGCCGGCCACTTCGATCACCGCAGTATTCAGTTTGCCCAGGAAGCCAAACCAGACCAGCTGTGCGACATGCGACAGATGCATGTCGATATATTCCATTTCGCCAGCATTGATCCGCTTACGCGAGATCGGGTCCGACTGATAGGGTAAACGCAGATCCACCGCATCGACCATGGCCAAGGCCCCATCCAGCTCGGGCGCCGTCGAGGCCCCGGTCCAGAGGCCGACCTTGAAGTCGTCACCCATCAGGTGGGCGTCCATAATCCGTTTGGCCAGCGCGGCAGGCACCTGCTTCGGATAACCTGAACCGGTAAAACCGCTCATCCCGATGTTGGCGTGGTTGGGAATCAGCTTGGCAGCCTCTTCGGCAGACATGATTTTGCTGCGCAGCTGCGCGTTTTTGATACGGCTTGAATCGGGCATTACAGTCTCAGGCTATTGGCATAATTAATGCGATGCAATATCGCATTTTTTCCGAGCAATGTCAGCCTTAATATTTGTTTTTGCTGGTTTATTTTAGTGCAACACTTTCACAATTCGTACATTGTGCTGCACCATGTCATATCGTCGCCTTGATTTTGGAGCGGGCAAAGGGAATCGAACCCTCCTCATAAGCTTGGGAAGCTTAGGTAATGCCACTATACGATGCCCGCTTATTCCAAACGCTTCTATTGTAATCGATATCGGTTATGTCGACGTACCCATGGTCTGACATAAAATGAGGTCTGTTTAAGGGTGCCGATGGATTCAATCAGATCACTGCAGAAGATTGTCAACGCCAGCTTGATGCCCTATCTATTCGGGTTTGTCGGCTGGCTGTTGATGTGGCATCTGCAAACACAAATGCCCGGACTCGATTACGCGCTGGGTGTATCGCTGATATTCCTTCCAGCGGGTATCCGGACATTGGCGGTTCTGATTTTTGGCTTACGCGGTGCAGTTGGGGTATTTGTCGGTGCCGTGTTCTCAACCATTGAGTATCTTGGCCATATACCGACGATGGATCTAGCCAATGTTGTACTTATTGCGGCCATTTCGGCGTTCTCCGCCTATCTGATGATGCAGGTCGTGTGCTGGTGGCGTCAAATCGGTATCGATCTCGAGGAGCTGACCTTCGGAGATGTGATGACAATCGTGTTCAGCCAGGGACTCCTGTCGGCAACGCTGCACCAGCTCGTCTACAGAAATCATGAGATAGATGGCATTTATGCAGATCACAGCTGGGCAGAGAGCTTTCGTCTCTGGGCGGCAATGGCGGTGGGCGATATCATTGGGTCGATGATCCTCATGCTGAGTGCGGTTACACTCGTCAACCTTGTACGACGCACAGTCCGTATGTGAGGCGGTTTGAGGATCAAATGGCAGGTGCCGCAGGTAAATCCAAGCGGACGCAGAGCCCATAGCCACCGGCCCCATCGGTGAGTGTGAGCGTGGCCCGATGCAGTTCGGCGATCCGCAAGGCAATCGATAAGCCCAGGCCCGAACCCGGTGCCTCGCTGCCGGCCAGACGGGTAAATCGCCCCAGAACACGATCACGCTCATGTGCCGGAATGCCCGGCCCCTGATCGGTGACTTGCAGACAGACCTCTTTGCCGTGCTGTCGGATCGTGACGGCTACGACGGTGCCGGCGGGCGAATAACGTACGGCGTTATCCACCAGATTGCGTAAGAGCACGGCCAGTAGCGTGGGGTCGCCCTTGATCCAGGCAGTCGCGCCTTCGTCGAGCATGCACTCGACATTTTTATCCAGTGCTTGCGGCGTGATCTCGGCGATCACATCCACGGCAATTCGCCGCAAGTCGCACACGACAAAGCCTCCCGCCAGGCTGACGCTATCCAGACGGGCCAATGTCAGTAATTGACCCAGCAGGTGCGTGGCCCGGTCACTGGCGCGCATCACGAGTGCCAAGGCATGTTCGCGTTCAGCGATGTCCGTAGCGGCAATGGCTACTTGTGCATGTGTGCGGATCGCGGCGAGCGGTGTCCGGATTTCATGCGCGGCATCGGCAGTAAAGCGGCGTTCCTGTTCAATCGAAGCGGCAACCCGGTGTAATAGCCGATTGGTCTGCTCGATAATCGGGTGCAGCTCACTGGGAACTTCGCCAAGATCAATCGGATCCAGTCGCTCCGGGGAGCGTTGGCCGATAAACATGGCCAGGCGACGCAGGGGCAGAAAGCGGTGCCGCATCAGGATGACCAGACCCATCGCCAGCAACGGTAAGGCGACAGCGAGCGGGGTTAGTAAATGCTTGGCCAGTTCTGAGCCGATGGCATGGCGCGCCTCGAGCGTTTCAGCCACCAGAATCAGGTGGTGATGTCGGGCATCACGCAGGCTGTAGACGCGCCAACTCCGGTTATCGATCCGGCGATCGGAAAATCCTTTGACTTGTTCAGTCAGAAGATTTTGGGGGGCGCTGGTTGAACGTGCTATTAGTTTGCCCTTGTCCGTCCAGATCTGAAAGGCCACCTTACGGGCATAGCGGTGCGATGGCAATTCTTCCGGGATTTCAGTGGATCCATCGCTACTCAGGACTGCAAGCAGCGCAGCCGTTTGAGCAAGGTGCGCATCAAAAAGTTCATCGCCTTCGGAGACGGCCTCACGCCATGCCACAACACTGAGCCCGATCCAGATCACCGCAACCAGACTGAGCGTGCCACCCAGTAGCTGCAGTTGCAGGCTACCGGATCGAGCGTGAGCGCGTTGCCACCAGCGTTTCAAGGTCATTTGGGCATCAGGTAGCCGACACCACGCACGGTTTTGATGACCTCGGTCGCAGTTTTCTTGCGAAGGTGATGAACGTGGACTTCCAGTGCGTTGGATTCCACTTCTTCACCCCAAGGGTAAATTTTCGACTCCAGTTGCGCGCGGGTTAGTACTTTGCCGGCATTGAGCATCAACTCATGCAGGAGATCAAATTCGCGTGGAGAAAGCTCGACAACCCTGCTGTCATACCGTACTTCACGCGAAGCAGGATCCAGCGACAATAGACCAATCTGAATAATGGGTGCGGCAGCACCGGCGGCGCGGCGAATCAGCGCACGCAAGCGTGCGGCCAGCTCACCCAGGTCGCAGGGCTTGATCATGTAGTCATCGGCACCGGAATCGAGGCCGGCAATCACGTCCTGGGCCGTGTCGCGTGCGGTTAAAACCAGTACGGGTAGCTTCTGCTCATTGGCGCGGACACGGCGTAAGACTTCAATACCGTCGAGTCGGGGTAAGCCGAGATCCAGCACAACGGCGTTAAAGGATTCGTGGGCCAGGGTCTGCCAGGCGGCTTCGCCATCTTTCACCCACTCCGGATGAAAGCCTGCCTGTCGCAGGCCTGTCTGCAGCCCTTCGCCCAGCATCGGGTCGTCTTCAACAATCAGAATGCGCATGTGCTGCTCCTGTTATTCGGAGGTGTGATTCGTCTGCTTATGGCAACAGACCGGGCAAGCGTCCGGTGAGCAGGACCCACAGAAAAGCGGCGAGCACCAGAATCAGTAGCATACCAATGATCCACTGCGGATAGCGGATCGCATCGGCCGGCTGGCCTTGTTTGCGACCATTGACCATGGCGCGTACCAGGTTCTCGCGGTGTAGCAGGCTGGATGCCAGTACACCGAGCACATGCATGCCAATGACCACAAGCAGGCCGTTGACGATACCTTCATGGACTTCCCCAATCCAGTCCCCGTAGTCATTAAAGCTGGCCCAGCCGGTGAATACTGTGAGGCCCCCGAGGCTGAGGATGGCGATGATTGCCCAGGCCCCGGCGGGGTTGTGGCCGACATAATGCGAGGGATGGCGTGTTAGAAGCGTACGTAGGTAATGCATGACTGCTTTGGGGCCACGGACAAAGTCCGTAAACCGCGCGTGTCGGGTGCCGATGATGCCCCAGCAGAGTCGGAACAGCAGCAGAAAACCGAAGGCATAGCCTGCCGACACATGCCAAAGCTGCCAGCGCTCTGATTCGCTGGTCAGATACGCCACGACAAAACAAAAAACCAGCAGCCAGTGAAATAATCGGGTGGGGATATCCCAGACCAGAATGGGTGACAGAGGCTTCTGATTCGTTTCTACCATCTGGGCGTCACTGGGCACGACGCCACCCAACCGGTGTTTTCAGGGTGCGCTCACTATAGTTACCGCCGGCGGCTTGGGTGTGGCACTGGGTACAGTCGCTGAATTTCTTGCCTTTGGGAGGCACACTGCCGTGCTCCTTTACAAACCAGCGGGTCAGCGTCAGACGTGCTGTCGGATCAGTGGGTGCCAGCTTGTCTTTCCAGGCAGCATTGTTAACGAGATAAGACAGAATCGTCCGGCTGGCCGGTGCATCGATGCTGGCATCGGTGCCGTAATGCTGTTTGAGTCCGTTAATCTGGGTTTCCCATCCGGCCTGTGTCATGCGTTGCGCCGGATAGGGCACGTGACAGCTGCCGCATTCTTCGCTGTAATAAGCCGGATAAGGGCCGTAGTCATGGTCTCCAGCGAACGAACCCGTCGGTACGCCGGAGAATAGTCCTGCCGCAAAAATCATACTGAATAGGCTTTTGAAGTTCATGAGTGAGTCTTTCAGGGTTTAGTGCTTAACAGATAGGTCAGCAGATTACCTTTTTCTTCCGGCGTACATTCACGTTTAAGCACATCATTGCAATTACGCTTGAACCATTTGTTAACCTTCGCGGCATCAGTAAAGCGTTCCGGATTGGTATTCGGCGATAAGGGCTGGATCAGCTTGCTCGTGACGGCATGCTTACCGATAGCCGTCGGGTTATCCGTATGGCAACTGGAGCAGCTCCAGTCACCACCGTGTGTCTGTTTGTAGAAACTTTCACCGGCTTTAACCGAAAAGCCTTTGAACGCCGGATTCTGCGCTTTGGCTTCCTGGGTATACCCCTCCAGAAAGCTTTGCGGGGTGGCGGCATGGCTTGTGGCGCTCAAAACCGTTAACAATACCGCGCCGCTCAGTATGCCAATAGACTTCAAGAAATTTGGTATCTGCATGCGAGTCACTCCATAATGAATGAATACATTTTGCCTGATGCACATTATGGATTACTTAATTGTCCGCATCGTTAACAGGGATATAGACCGCCCCATGAGACACGAACACCGTTACCTATTCGCGCTACTCGGCCTCTACTTCTGGATGGCGTCATCCGTGCAGGCGCAAGCCTCGTCGTCGGCATTGCCCACCGTCAGCAACGTGGTTCTGGATCGCTATGCTGGCCGCTGGTACGAGGTCGCCCGCTTGCCGATGTGGTTCGAGCGCAAGTGCATCGGTGATGTGAGTGCGACCTACACGGTGCGGGCCGACCAACGGATAGATGTCCTGAATCGTTGCCGCACTGAGACAGGTGTTATCTCTGCACAGGGGATTGCCGAGATACCGGACCCCGCATACCCCGGCCAGCTCCGGGTTCGCTTTGCGCCGGACTGGCTGAGCTGGTTGCCGGTAGTCTGGGGGGATTACTGGATCATTGATCTTGATCCCCAATACCGTTGGGTGCTGGTGGGCGCACCGAGTCGTGATTACCTGTGGATTCTCTCCCGCACGCCGCGTCTGGATGTGCAGGTGGTCACTGCCCTGAAGCAGAAAGCGGCAACGCTAGGGTTTTCGGTGGATACCATGATTGCAGTTGAAAACACGGAAACCGAGTAATGAATGGGCGCTAGATGGCGTCGAGTTGTTCCAAACGCACCGCAGCCCACTCGCGGATCGCCGCTTTCTCGTTATCGGCCATTCGATCAAGGTTTTTGTACGGCATGGCCATGCGCGCGTTTTGACGCAGTAGCACCTCGTGACGCATCAGAAAATCCCAGTACAGCGTGGTGAAAGGGCAGGCCTGTGGGCCGGTACGAATCTCCGGCCGATAAATACACCCTTTGCAGTAGTTGCTCATGCGTTTAATGTACGCGCCCGACGCAATATAGGGCTTGCTAGTCATACGCCCGCCCAGAGCGAACAATGCCATGCCCAGCGTGTTGGGTTCTTCCACCCAGGCAACGGCATCTACATAAACGGCCAGATACCAGTCGCCGACCGCGCGCGGTGTCAGTCCAGCCAGCAGCGCAAAGTTACCGGTGACCATCAGGCGCTGAATATGATGCGCGTAACCATGTGCCAGGGTTTGCCCAATCGCCGCTTTCAGGCAGTTTGCGTGCGTATGACCAGACCAGAACCACTTTGGTAAGGGGCGTTGCGCATCCAGCGCATTAAAGGTCGGCCACTGTGCCGGGTAACGCCAATAAATGCCGCGCACAAATTCGCGCCAACCCAGAATCTGACGGATAAAGCCTTCGACCGCGGCCAGCGGTGCTTGGCCGTTGTGATAGGCGGCCTCGGCACGTTCAATCACCGTGCGCGGATCCAGCAACTTCAGATTCATCGCGGCTGAAAGCAGCGAGTGCCAGAGAAAAGGCTCGCCCTGCCACATGGCATCCTGCCATTGTCCGAACAGAGGAAGCCGATGCGCAATGAAATCATCCAATGCATGCAACGCATCCTCTGGTGTAACGGGCCAGTTGAAATGATCGAGCGATCCCGGATGGTCTGGAAAAAAAGCGGCGACATCCGCACAGGCTTGTTGTGTCAGCTCGTCAGGCGAAAAAAGCCCGGGGCTTGGCACCGGTGGTGGTCCGCCGGCACCAAAACCGGCGCGGTTTTCGGCATCGAAGTTCCATTGACCACCTACGGGTTGGCCATCCTGCATCAGATAACCCGTGCGCTGACGCATCCAGCGATAAAAAAACTCCATGCGCAGACAATCTCGCCCTGCCTTGTCGCTACGCGCGGCCCAGGCCTCGAAATCCGGAATGGTGCAAAGGAAATGCGTATCGGGCCAGATTTCCAGCCGCCGTTTCAGGTGTCGCGCACAATCCCGCAATGCGTCGGCCACGCGGACATCGCCAGGCTCTAGGAGGCATAAGCACTCAATCTCGGGATGCTCAGTCAAGAACGTGCTGATGGCCTCTGACAATGATCGGGCGGCATGTTCACCGATCCGTCGGTAGGCCAGCCGTCGGCCTGCGGCCTGCTGGCGCTGCGCAAAATGACGCATCGCCGAAAAAAAGAGCGCGGTACGGGCTTTATGGCTCCAGACATGCGTGGCTTCGTCCGGTGCCTCGACCATTAAGACCCAATCTTCAGGAGTTGCTTGAGACAGAAGGGGATGTGGGTCTGGGTGTAGCTGATCGCCGAGGACCAGAAATAGACGTGCTTTGGCGGCCTGTGTCATATGTGCACAGACCCAGTGCTTATAGCCCTGAGATTGCCGTCAGCGCAGCATAGTCGCCATCATGAAACACCAGCGGTCGTGGAAGAGGATCGGCCGCAAAGCGTCGCACTTTGGCCAGGTAGAGCCGGTGGTCGCCGCCATCCAGCTGCTGGAAGTTATCCACTTCAAACCAGGCGCAACAACCGGCCAGTAAAGGCACCCCCGCCAGGCCAGGTGCCCAGGTCACCTGATCAAAAGGCCGCTCCAGCGATGCCGCGAACAAATTAGATACGTCAGCCTGTGATTGCGACAGCACGTTGATGGCGTAAGCGCTTGTCGTATCGAAAATGCCCAGATGTCGGGAACTCAGTTGCAGGCTCCAGACCACCAGTGCCGGATCCAGCGACACGGTGTTGAAAGAGCTGATCGTTAGTCCGATCGCCAGACCATCCGCGTCCAATGCCGTGACGACGGCAACGCCGGTCGGGAATCGCCCAAGCGCGGTGCGCAGATCGCGCTGCGCATCACCTGTCGAGGACATCGGCTCGAAAGGAAAGGGTTCGGGGTTGTCAGTCACAGGGGACCGCGTGAGTCGGGTCATGCCGATTTGGATGCAATACGTTAGGATGGGCGCAGATTATACCGCTCACCCTGTTCTCTACGGCATCACCTCATGACCACTGCCACCGGCCTCAAAAAATTTGCGCCCACCCTCATTCGCTGGCAGAAGCAGCACGGTCGGCACGACCTGCCCTGGCAAAACACGACAGATCCCTACCGGATATGGCTGTCGGAAATTATGTTGCAGCAAACGCAAGTGCAAACAGTCATTCCCTATTACACCCGATTTCTGCAACGTTTTCCGACGGTATCGGATCTGGCGGCAGCATCGCTCGAGACAGTGCTCGAACTCTGGGCTGGCCTGGGGTATTACGCCCGGGCCCGCAATCTGCATGCCTGTGCCCGTACGGTCGTTGCTGAGCGTCAGGGGCGGTTTCCCGAGACCGCAACAGCGCTTGCCTCGCTGCCCGGCATCGGACGTTCTACCGCGGCCGCCATCAGCGCTTTTGCCTTTGGGCAGCGCGCGGCGATTCTGGATGGAAACGTCAAGCGGGTATTCTGCCGGGTGTTCGGCATTGAGGGGGTGCCAACGACGACCACCGTGGATCGGCAGCTGTGGGAACTGGCCGATACACTGTTGCCGAAAAAGGAGGTAGCCGCCTACACACAAGGCTTGATGGATCTCGGTGCCACCTGTTGTACTCGTGCTAAGGCGCAATGTTCGATTTGCCCGATGCGCACCTTCTGTATCGCATTACAGACGGATCGGGTGCAAGCCCTACCCCATCGTAAAACGCGACCAACGCTGCCTGTGCGTACCTCGCACGTCTGGCTCATTCGTGACGATACACACGTCTGGCTGGAGCGCCGTCAGGCCTGTGGCATCTGGGGGGGATTGCTCAGCCTGCCGGACGCCGAGAGCGTCGCGCTCCCGCGTAACGCCGAACAACGGGGTACGGTTCAGGTTCGTCACAAGTTCACGCATTTTGAACTGCAGGCCGAGGTGACGCGTTATCAAATCGCGTCTACAGCATCACCCACCGCTCAAAACCGGCATCGCGCACTTGAGCCCTACCCGTTGGCTGAAGCAGAAACACTGGCCCTGCCCACGCCCTGGCGAAAACTACTGGCAACAGAACCGACAACAAGCTGATCGATGGTGTTTAAACCTCACCGCCCCAGCGCTTCGCGAGGCTATGAGTTATCCGTAGCTGGTCCAGAATACGGGCCACCACAAAGTCCACCATGTCAGCCACGCTTTGTGGATGTTCATAGAAACCCGGTGACGGCGGTACGATCACGGCACCGGCTTTTGCCAGGCGCAGCATGTTCTCAAGATGAATCACCGAAAAAGGTGTTTCGCGCGGCACCATGATCAGGGTACGCCGCTCCTTCAGCACGACATCAGCAGCCCGCTCAATCAGGTTGTCGGCCAGGCCGGCGGCAATACTGGCCAGGGTACCCATCGAACAAGGGCAGACCACCATCGCATCGGGCGGGTTGGATCCGGAAGCTACGGGCGAGAACCAGGCGTCCCGACCGTAAACGCGCAAGTTTCCCGGCCGGCCGGGAAACTGGGCAAGCAGCAAGGCATTGGCCTCGTCGGGTGATGACGGCAAACGCAACGACAATTCCTGCTGCGCGACAACTTGTGCTGCTTGCGAATAGATCAGCTCCACGGTGACACCCGCACTCAACAGGCAGTCCAGGAGGCGTAGGCCATAGGGTAAGCCGGAGGCACCCGTCCAGGCCAGGCAAACGCGGCGAGGTCGGGGAGGTGTGCTGGGCATCGTTTCAGGAAGATTCATCGAATCAGTCATGTTGCGCTTGGGTTTCATTGGGGATCCGGGTATGGATCATTATTCGTTGCAGGCTGCATCAGCCAGGCAACGATCAGTCCGTTCAGCGTACCAAAAAACAAGGCGGCGCCCAAGAACACGGGTGCCAGAGCCCAGACACCGGGGCTGGGTACCAGCCAGAGACGGACTATGCCGAGCTGGGCCAGCATGTGTGCGAGCGCAGCCAGAATCGATAGCGTTACCGGCCCAAACCCGCTTGAGGGACTGTGGACCAAGGGGCGTAAGGCCCACAGCACAGCGAGTGAAGCGACGGCCCCGCCCAGCGACAGGATAAAGCCCGGCGCCAGAAACTGGCCGACCAGCAGACTCACCGCCAGCACACGGAGTATGGTCACCCAGGCAGCGGTTGCCCAGTCATAACGCAATAACACCAGTAGGGTGATGATGTTGGCCAAGCCGGGTTTTACACCGGGGAGTGGGCTGGGAACGGCCGATTCCACCAGGGCAATGGCAATCGCCGCTGCCGTCAGGCGGGCGATGCGGTGATCATCGGCTGTGAGCGTTAAGGTGCGCATCAGTAAGCCATCGACTCATAGGTCGGCTGACCGCCGGTGAGCGTCAGACTGATGTGATTGGGGGCGCACAGCGCCATTTCGCCGGGCCGGGTTAGCCATCCTTGTTTCACACAGTATTGACGGGGCCCGGGATCGCTCATGACACGAGCCCGACCTGATTCAATACGAATCACGGTCGGCCCAAGGGCGCCGTCAACCGACACCGTGCGAGGTTCATTTAATGCATAGGCGGCAATCAGCTGCCCATCCCGGCGCACCTGCGCCTGCGCTGCAGGTCCTGATTGCCATAACGACACCGAGAGGGTGATCCAGCCGACAATACCGACCAGCAACACCAGCACATCACCGGGCCGCAGCAGATTTCTCAGTAGCAGCGGGTGTGGGTGTCTGCGGAGACTGTTCACGATGGCGTACCAGAACATCGGGCCGGTCGGCGAATTGCGTTGCCAGCCACTCGGTCATCCAGACTGAGCGGTGCTGGCCACCGGTACAACCGATGGCAACCGTGAGGTAGGAGCGATTATCGTGGCCGTACTTGGGCAACCAGTCCTTAACAAAGCGGGCGATATCTTCGCGTAACTTCAGTGCATCCGGTTGCGATTCGAGAAAAGCGGCGACAGGGACATCACGACCGGTTAATGGCCGTAATGCAGGGTCGTAATGCGGATTTGGCAAACAGCGAACGTCAAACATCAGATCGGCATCGCGTGGTACCCCATGTTTAAAGCCAAAAGATTCAAACACCAGTGTCAGCCCATCCTGGCTGTCGACTTTGAGAAAGTCCCGGATCCAGGCGCGCAGGATCGCTGGTTTTAAATGGCTTGTATCTAGCCGGTGGCCCCTTTCGGCAATGGGCTCGAGTAGCGCCCTTTCGTGGCGGAGTGCCTCAGCAAGCGTTAGGGTCTCGCTAGTGAGTGGGTGGGCCCGCCGTGTTTCGGAAAAGCGCTGTAATAGTGTTTCATCATCGGCATCCAGGAAGAGCACGCTGACATGAGCGTCACGGCGCAGATCTTCCAGTGCTTTGGGCAGTGCTTCCAGCGACGGGCCGCTGCGCACATCGACAGCAACGCCGACACGCGTATAACCATCCCGTTGCAAATGGCCCACCAGTACCGGCAGCATATCGGCCGGCAGATTGTCGACACAGTAATACCCGGCGTCTTCCAAGACAGCCAGCGCGATGGATTTTCCGGAGCCCGATAGGCCGCTGATGACGACAAGTTCCATGATGGTTTCAGTATAGCTGGGGAATGCGCCATAATGGTGACAGACGATTAAACACAGAGGCCATGCCTCAGGTGCGCTATGACATTGCATGTAACTTTGCTTGACCTGCCTTTCCTGGCGGAAATTACCGCCATCCGTCGCGACATCCACGCCCATCCGGAACTGGCCTTTGAAGAAAGCCGTACGGCTGATGTGGTTGCCCGGACACTGGAAAGCTACGGGGTCGAGGTGCATCGCGGCCTGGCCGGTACCGGCGTCGTGGGTGTCATCAAAGGCACACGTGGCAACAGCGACCGCATGATCGGCCTGCGTGCCGACATGGATGCATTGCCCATGCCGGAACTTAATGAGTTTCCGCATCGTTCACGGCATGCCGGCAAAATGCATGCCTGTGGCCACGATGGTCATACCGCCATGTTGCTAGGGGCGGCACGCTATTTGTCCGAACACCGAGATTTCGATGGCACAGCCGTCCTGATTTTCCAGCCGGCCGAAGAGGGTGAAGGCGGTGCACGTGTCATGATCGAGCAGGGGCTCTTCAGGCAGTTTCCGGTTGAAGCGGTGTTCGGGCTGCACAACTGGCCTGGTCTGCCGGTGGGGCAAATGGCCATCATGCCTGGCCCGGTTATGGCGGGCACCTGTGGCCTGGAAATTCTGATCCGCGGTCATGGTTGTCATGCCGCCATGCCGCACCAGGGCGTGGACACTATTCTGGTCGGTACCCAGATCATTCAGGCGTTGCAAACTATCGTTTCACGCAATCTGCATCCCTGTGATGCCGGTGTGGTTTCGGTCACCCAGTTTCATGCGGGTGACGCCTGGAACGTGATTCCGGAAGATGCCGTGCTGCGTGGCACGATCCGGACCTTCAAACCGGAAGTCCAGCAACTGGCGGAGCGTCGCATCCAGGAAATCTGCACGGGCATTGCCGCGACCTTCGGTGCCCAGGTCGAAGTCCGTTTCGAGCAGCGTTACCCGCCGACTGTTAATAGCCCCGCGGAAGCACGTTTCTGTCAAGAAACTGCTGCGACGCTGATTGGGGAAACCCAGGTCATCACCGACGAGCTGCCCTCGATGGGCGCCGAGGACTTTGCCTACATGCTGCTGGAAAAACCCGGCTGTTATGTGTGGCTGGGCAATGGTCCGGGCGAAGGCGGTTGCACACTGCATAATCCGCACTACGACTTCAATGATGACATTACGGCGCTGGGGATTTCCTATTGGGTGGCGCTGACCCGCCGTTTCCTGGGGTAAAACTCAAGTCTAGTAGCGGGCTGTCCGTAGATCCGCCGTTGACACGGATACTCGCTGCTGCTTTTGCATAAACTCCAGCAGGACGAAGCTGCGTTGCTCGCCATCGGCGATCTCAAAGACGCCCTCCAAGCCAACCAGGGGCCCGCTCACTACCTGCACGCTGTCGCCAGTCTCGAACAGGGTTTTCTTCACTTCTTGCGTACGCTCCCGGATACCTTCGATCACGGCCTCGGAGACCGTGGCATAGGCCAGCCCGAAGCGCACCATACCGGCAATGCCGAGGGTGGAACGGATCGGCCCCCAGTTGTCGTTACCTTCTTCCAGGTGCAGGAACAGGTATCGCGGAAAGAGGGGCTCTAGTTTCTTGAGCAATTTGCCGCGTTGCAGGCGTTCCACCTCCATGAGCGGCAAATAGGTCTCATAGCCCTGGCGCAATAGATTCTCTAACGCCCGCGCTTCATTACGGGGTTTACTCTGAACCAGGTACCAGGTGCGTGCCATAGTGATGCATTTTAACCATAGTTGTTTTTAACGCGCCAAGCCATTGATTTACTTGACGCACAAGCCTCAGACCCGTATTGTCACGGCTTGGATATTTCCACGCGCCGATTTGAGCTCCTCAGCTTGCGGGCGCGCTACCAAATACTGCTAAAGCGATGGGATATCGAACACCCGCCGCTTGCAGCCCCGCTGACCGGCGGGTTTGTTTTTTTAAGATGAATGGCCATGACTGCACCACAATCCGCACCACAGCCCGATCGCACTGAAGAGATTCTGTCCCACCTGAAAGAGCGCGTCCTCGTGCTGGATGGCGCCATGGGGACCATGATTCAGCGGCATAGCCTGACCGAAGCCGACTTCCGTGGCGCGCGTTTTGCGGATCATCCGCATGATCTCAAGGGTAATAATGATTTGCTGCTTTTAACCCGGCCAGATGTGATTCAGGGCATTCATGAGCAATATCTGGCGGCAGGCGCCGATATTATTGAAACCAACACCTTCAACGCCACACGCCTATCGCAATCCGACTACAAGCTTGAAGACATTGTCTACGAGCTCAACGTGGCTGGCGCCGCCTTGGCGCGCGCTGCATGTGACAAATACACCGCCCAGAACCCCGCGAAGCCACGTCTGGTCGCCGGCGTCATCGGCCCGACCTCGCGCACGGGTTCGATCTCACCCGATGTGAATGATCCAGGGGCTCGGAATGTCACCTTTGATGAACTGGTCAGCAACTACGTCGAGGCAACGAATGGCCTGATCGATGGGGGCGCCGACATCATACTCATCGAGACCGTGTTCGATACGCTGAATGCCAAAGCCGCCGTGATGGCGGTTGAGCAGGTTTTCACCGCACGCGGCCGCCGCTGGCCGATCATGATTTCGGGCACCATCACCGACGCCTCCGGTCGTACGCTCTCCGGGCAAACGGCGGAAGCCTTCTGGACATCGCTGGCGCATGCACGCCCGATCTCGATGGGCTTGAACTGCGCACTGGGCGCCAAGGAACTCCGTCCACACGTTGAAACACTTGCCCGCATCTGCCCGACGTACACCTCGGCACACCCGAACGCCGGCCTACCGAATGCCTTTGGCGGCTACGATGAAACACCGGCGATGCTGGCCGAAGACATCCGCGAATGGGCCGTTCACGGCCTGGTCAATATCGTGGGCGGTTGCTGTGGCACCACGCCGGATCATATCTGCGCGATCGCCAATGCAGTCGCCGGTATCAAACCCCGCCAGCCGGCCGTTGTCCCACATCGTCTACGTCTATCTGGACTAGAACTCTGCGAAATCGGTCCGGAGTCTTTCTTTGTGAACGTGGGGGAACGCACCAATGTGACGGGTTCGCGTGCCTTCGCCAAGATGATTCTCGAAAGTCGTTTTGATGACGCGCTGGCAGTCGCCCGTCAGCAGGTTGAAAACGGCGCCCAGATCATCGACATCAACATGGATGAAGCCATGTTGGATTCGGAAGCCGCCATGGTGCGCTTCCTGAATTTGATTGCCTCCGAGCCGGATATCTCGCGCGTGCCGCTCATGATCGATTCGTCGAAGTGGTCAGTGATTGAAGCTGGTCTGAAGTGCATTCAGGGCAAAGGAATCGTTAACTCGATTTCCATGAAGGAAGGCGAAGCCGAATTTCTACGCCAGGCCAATCTAGCACGCCAGTATGGCGCAGCTGTGATCGTGATGGCCTTTGACGAAAAGGGTCAGGCCGACACCTTTGCGCGCAAGGTCGAGATCTGCGAACGCGCCTACAAGCTGCTCGTCGCCAACGGCTTCCCACCTGAAGACATCATCTTCGATCCGAACATCTTTGCCATTGCCACGGGTATTCCCGAGCATGATGGCTACGCGGTCGACTTCATCGAGGCCGTGCGCTGGATCAAAGCACATCTGCCGCATGCCCACATCTCGGGCGGCGTTTCCAACGTCTCGTTCTCGTTCCGCGGTAACGATCCGGTACGCGAAGCGATTCACACGGTATTTCTCTATCACGCCATCCAGGCGGGCATGACGATGGGCATCGTCAACGCCGGTCAGCTCGGGGTCTATGATGAGATTGAGCCCGACTTGCGTGCCAAGGTTGAAGACGTGGTGCTCAATAAACACGCCGGCGCCGGCGATGCGCTGGTGGAGTTTGCCCAGAGTGTGAAGGGTACCGCCAAGGAAAAGGTCGAAGATCTGGCCTGGCGCAGCTGGCCGGTTGATGAGCGCCTGAGCCATGCCATGGTCAAGGGCATTACCGACTACGTCGTAGCCGATACCGAAGAATGCCGTGCCGCACTGGCTGCCGATGGTAAGCCGCCACTGGCCGTGATCGAGGGCCCCCTCATGGCGGGCATGAACACCGTCGGCGATCTGTTTGGCGCCGGCAAGATGTTCCTACCGCAGGTGGTGAAATCTGCCCGCGTCATGAAGCAGGCTGTTGCGCACCTGGTGCCGTTTATTGAAGAAGAGAAAGCACGTACCGGTGCCGCCGCCAAGGGCAAGATCGTCATCGCCACGGTTAAGGGCGATGTGCACGACATCGGCAAAAACATTGTGGCTGTCGTACTCGGTTGTAATGGCTATGAAGTGGTTGATCTCGGCGTCATGGTGCCGTGTGACCAGATTCTGAAAGCAGCGATTGAACACGAAGCCCAAGTCATTGGTCTTTCCGGTCTGATTACCCCCTCGCTGGAAGAAATGACCCATATCGCCCATGAGATGACGCGTCAGGGTTTCGACATTCCGCTGATGATCGGTGGTGCGACTACCAGCCGGGCGCATACCGCGATCAAGATTGCACCGAACTACGACCACCCGGTGGTCTACGTGCCGGATGCCTCGCGCGCTGTGGGCGTGGTGTCAAATCTGCTGTCTTCGGATCTTGAGAAATCGGCCAACTATCGCGCCGAGCTTGCCGCTGACTATGAAAAAGTACGCCAGCAGCATGCCAACAAGAAGGGCGTGACGCTCGTTCCGATTGAAACCGCGCAGGCCAACGCTTTTGATGCTTTCGCCGGTGAATACGCCGACTACCAACCGGTTGCACCTCAATATACCGGTGTTCAGGTGGTAACACCGGCACTGGATGCGCTGGTGCCGTATATCGATTGGAGCCCTTTCTTCCAGACCTGGGATCTGACGGGTTCATTCCCGGCCATTCTGGATGACAAGGTGGTCGGCGAAACCGCCCGACAGGTCTACGCCGATGCGCAAATGATGCTCGCGCAGATTGTGGCCGAAAAATGGCTTCAACCACGAGGCGTATTCGGCCTGTTTCCGGCCAATCGCGTTGGAGACGACATCGAAATCTATACCGATGAATCGCGTCAGCACACCGGGATGATCTGGCACAACCTGCGTCAGCAGCAGGAGCGACCGGCGGGCAAACCCAACTGGTGCCTTGCAGATTTCATTGCCGAGAAAAAACCAAGTGGCACCACGGCTGACTGGATTGGGGGTTTTGCGGTTTCCTGTGGCGAAGGCATTGAGTCTCACGTAAAGCGCTTTGAAGCCGCGCACGATGATTACCGCAGCATCATGCTCAAGTCTCTGGCCGATCGCCTGGCCGAAGCCTTTGCCGAATGGTTGCACCGTGAGGTGCGCATGAGGTATTGGGGCTATGCCGCCGATGAGCAACTGGATAATGCCGCGTTGATCAAAGAAGCTTATCGAGGCATCCGTCCGGCACCCGGTTACCCGGCTTGCCCGGATCATCTGGCCAAACGGGGTCTGTTTGAACTGCTGGAAGTGCCCAAACTTACTGGCATGACGCTGACCGAATCCTGCGCCATGTGGCCAGCCGCATCCGTGTCCGGATTCTACCTGGCACACCCTGCGGCACGTTATTTTGCGGTAGGCAAAATTGATACCGATCAGCTGGAAGACTGGGCACGGCGCAACGGCCTGGCCGTCAGTGAAGCACAGCGCTGGCTGGCACCCAATCTATAGCATTTGCGATGAGTGAAGCCACCTGCGGGTGGCTTCGTCATTTTTGCGCGGGGAAATCCTTAGGCGCTTCCCACACGATCTCTTTCTTTTCTCGCTGTGCCTGCGCCAGCATCTTGATAAAGGGCTGTGCGCGGACTGAGAGTCCGATTAGTTCATGGGGTTCAATGCCGATATCCGGTATGGGGAGCGATTCCTGAGCACTCCGACCTTCCTTGTGGTGTTTCTCCTGTTCCGTCATGGCCAGAAGATGGGAGAGGGCCGGTGCCATTTCTGCAACCGTAATGACGCCGCGCTGGGTGGGTGATTTCCCCACCACTTTAAGCAGGGCGCGAGCCACATCGTCAAACATGAGCAAATTCGCAGTGGCCTGCGAGGTAAAGCGAACGAGCATGATGCCTCCCGGTGACTCAGCGTCTTGTTCTAGGTTGATATCGGGTTATTCCCGATTTCTTGTGCTCCTTTATAATACGCTTACACCCCTATTGTGAATAAAAACAGAGAATTAACATCATGCACGTTTTAGAACCTCTTTTTGAACAGAACCGGATCTGGTCGGAAAAAGTCCAGGCGGAATCTCCCGAGTTTTTCAGCGACCTTGCCAAATTGCAGCAACCCGAATATCTATGGATCGGTTGCTCGGATTCCCGTGTGCCGGCTAACCAGATCATGGGGCTGCAACCCGGTGAGGTCTTTGTGCACCGTAACATTGCCAACGTGGTGGTGCACAGTGACCTCAACTGTCTCTCTGTGGTGCAGTATGCCGTGCAGGTTCTACGCGTCAAACACATCCTGGTGGTTGGCCACTATGGCTGCGGTGGCGTCAAAGCAGCCTTGGATGGTGTCCGTATCGGACTGGCAGACAACTGGCTGCGCCATATCCATGATGTCCGGCAAAAGCACCAGGCTATTCTGGATGCTGCGCCCGAGCCCGAACGTCACGATAAATTGTGCGAGTTGAATGTCATCGAACAGGTGCTGAACCTGGCGCAATCCACGGTGATGTATGACGCCTGGTCACGTGGTCAGGAAATTACGGTCCACGGTATGGTCTACGGCCTCAAGGATGGCATTGTCCGCAATCTGAACATCTCTATTCACAGTCTCAATGCCATCTGCCCGGCGTATAACCACGCGCTGAGTACCTATCTGAACGAAGGCTGAGATGAATAGCGCCACAATACGGCACGTCTTCCCGAAGACAATTTACCGGCCATCGTGACCCACTGATCATGCACATCGGCATTGATCTCGGTGGGACCAAAGTCGAGGCTGCCGTGCTGGATGCTGCGGGTTTGTTCCGCTTTCGGGAACGCCTGCCGACGCCACAAGGGGATTATCCGGCAACGCTGGCACAGATCGGCGCATTGATTTACCAGGCCGAGCATGCGCTCGGGGAACGCTGTACTGCGGTCGGTGTGGGCCACCCTGGGTCGGCAAGTCCAGCCGATAGCCGGATTCGTAATGCCAATTCCACCTGTCTGAATGGGCAAGCGCTGCAGGCTGATTTGCTTGCGATCCTGAAGCGCCCTGTCCGATTAGCCAATGATGCCGATTGTCTGGCACTTTCCGAAGCAATCGATGGCGCAGCACGCGGTTACGATTCAGTATTCGGCGTGATTCTTGGCACCGGCGTTGGCGGTGGGTGGGTCATCCGTGGCCAGTTACTGCAGGGGCCTAATGGCCTGGCCGGGGAATGGGGGCACAACCCGCTGCCAGTTGCTGGCCCCGAAGAGTTGCCCGGCCCAGGCTGTTATTGCGGCAAACACGGCTGCATCGAGGCCTGGCTTTCGGGCCCGGCTCTGATGGCCGACTATCGCCGGCGATCTGCAGACACCGCCTGCCCTGATGTTCGTGCTCTGGTCGCGGCGGCGACTCAAGGGCAGGCTCCTGCGCAGCGGAGCCTTGATCTGCATACCCAACGATTGGCCCGGGCATTGGCGGTCATTATTAACGCCTGCGACCCGGCAGCCATGGTGCTGGGGGGTGGGGTGGCTCAACGCCCGGGGTTGATCACAGGGCTTGAAGCCGAATTGCCGCGCCATGTGTTTCTGCCAGAAGGGACGCCGTTGCGTACCAAATTGCTACTGCCGCAGTTTGGCGATAGTTCCGGGGTGCGGGGTGCGGCGCGGCTGCTTGAAAGCGGTCTGAGACAGTAAGAGATTTATAAATTAGCGTTTTATTATAAAAAACGCATAAATGATTGGTAAACTCGCAAAAAACCACGGGTTAAACATGCGAGTCCAACCTCTGCGATGGCTGCTTGGTGTTCCCCACGCGATTGTGGGTGCGTGGTGGGGAGGTGATGCCATTTGTCTGGCGCGGATCGGCCGCGATCCACAGGGTAACTTGCAGGTTGAGTGTGCTTATGAAGTTTTATCTGGTGAACTGACTGCTGATGAAGGCTCGCAGGATCAGGATCAGGCTCATGCAAATACCCTGAGGTCTTTACTCGAACGCTGGGGTGGCAGCATTCGGCGGCTTGCGTTGGGTATCCCCGTGGGAGATGTGTTCATAAAAAAGATTGAGGTGCCGGTTGGACTGGAAGACCGCGATCTGATGAAGCTGGCTATCGTGGAAGCCGTGTCTAATCTGCCGGTACCGCCGGAAGAAGTGTGTGCTGATTACCTGCGTGTAGGGCTGGCATCGAAGTCCGGACAGGAGCAGATCAGAATTGCGTTCTGTCGGCGAGAGCTCATTGATGAACTGACATTAGTGGCCGAAGATGCGGGTGTCCAGCTGGCGATCATTGATCGCAATGTCCAGGCGCTGCATGATGCAGCACGATGGTTGATGACCAGGCATGCTCCTGAAGTGCAGATCGAATATCCGCTCATACTATTGTGGACAACAGATTCGCCCGTGCTGCTCATCGCTAGGGATGAATTGGATCTGATTCAGTATTCGTTACAAACAGCGGATTTGCTCGAACAGATTCAGGCCAGTTGCAGGCGATCAGGTATTTCGGATGATGCAGGTCCTTATGACCTGTGGGTATTTGAGACATCGAATGCGGACGAAAACCTGGGGCATTTGTTATCTATGAGGCCAGGGCCGGTATATTTTCTGAAGCCGGAAAAGCTTTTGCCCATCATCAGCATGTCACCGCTAATGCCCTTAGTGCCTATGATGTGCGCACTGGGTATGGCATTGCGTGAAACGACATGAATAAGCGGTTTAATCTGCTGCCGCATCAAACAATGCGCCGTCATTGGGGCATACGAATTCTGGGCCGCCAACTGGTCGTGACGTCCGTGTTGGCGTGCATATTGATTCTGATGGCATTTCAAATCCAGTCGCATCGAATAGATGACGTTGAAGCGTTCAACAAAACCTTGACGGATGGAATTCACGCTCAGATGTCCGACCATAAGAAAGCGCAGGCAGTCTTGGCGGAACATAGATCGCTCCTTGAAAAGAAAGCCGTGCTTGAACGAGTAGATGCACGACGAACGACTAGTGTGCTGATCATGGCCGATCTTGTGGGTAGTCGACCGGACGGCCTGTACTTCACAAAACTCGAAGAGAACGGGGAAAGCTTCCGGATTGAAGGCCGTTCTAGCGGCAGTGAAGCCGTTGCCCACTTTTTTGAACGGTTGACCGCGTCACGTCATATTTATGACCTAGTGCTGGAAGAGTTGCAGATCGTTGAACATGATGCCATGCAACTCTTCGGCTTTGTCATGCATGGCCGGGTCAATCTACAGGGTGCACAGCCCGCGTTGTCAAAGGATGCTGAGTGATCAAGCCTGGCAAACTCCGTGTCAGGTTGAGCGGTTGGTTGAACGGGTGGCTCCAAGATCGTCGCGCCTATGCCGGGCGATTCATGGGCGATTGGCGAAAAACGGTCAAATCAGGCAAACCCTGGTGGCGTTACGATATTCGAGAGTGTTTCTTGCTGCTTCAGGGGTTTCGCCAGAAACGGTCCGAGTATTTGACGTTCGATGTGCTGTTAGACCCGGCCAGTTGGCCTACTATTTTACGCGCAGGGGTCTTGTTCGGGATGTTTCTGCTGGTCTTGGGTATCGCTGATCTCTTGTTGCTATCGGATTCAACACGAAAACTCCGCGCCCTGGAACATGATCGGCAACTGCTGGAAGCGAAGTACCTGCGTCAGAAACAGATGATTGATGCCGTGCCGGCTTATCAGAGTCAGGTGGATTTAATCCTTGATCAATTCGGTGTGTTGCTCGATACCGTGCCGGAATCTCTGGAGCCGGTACATGTGCTGACGCTACTGAGCCAGGCGGCAAAGGTTTCCGGCGTGAGCTTAGAGCTGTTCCGGCCAATGCGAGAAGAGTCACAAGCCTATTATGCCGTGCTACCTATTGAAATACGGTTGAGAGGCGATTATCACGCGCTGGCGAGGTTTATGGAGCAGGTGTCGCGTATGAAACACCTGATTACGGTGGATCTGGCAATCGTGCCCGCCGCTCAGCATGAACATCAACTCGTTTTGGCCTCACTGCTCAAGGCATATCGTTATACCGCATCCCCAGGGACCAATCCATGAAAAAATTGGGACAAAGGGCCGTAGGTTTCTGCATGATTGCGCTGCTCATTGGATGTTGGGACTCTGGCGATCACGCGGCACGGGCATGGATTGAAATCCAGAGGCTGACGCCGGGTTTGGCTGTGTCGATCCCGGTGTTAAACAATGTGATTGATACTGAACCGGTTGCCTACAACGCTACGGGTGCGGCGGATCCTTTTTCACCCAAGACTGCTCTGCAAAGCCGAAACGACGCAGTGACGTCAAACCATGGTGCGCAGCCTGTGCGCTTTCCGGAGGCGTCTATCGAATCTCTGCGTCTTATCGTGCTTTTAAGAAAGCAGGGCCGAAGCGTTGCTTTGATCTCGGATGGTGTGCGGTATGTCGATCTGCATATGGGTGATTTTCTAGGAAGTGAGCGGTTCGAGGTGCTGTCGATCTCCGGGGAAGGCATCCTGCTTCGGCAAGACGATGGTCGAGAACAGCGGATGAAATTCAATCAACGGAGTTTGTAAGATGAAACGTTTGTGTGATGGCCGGCGGTTAGCTCGCCGAGTCGGCATCGGCCTGCTCTCTCTGCTATGCGGTTCCGTACTCTGGGCGCAGGCCCCGGCAAAACTGCTCGGGCAGAAAATCAGCGTAGATATCCAGAACGGTGATGTGCGGCAGGTGCTTTCATTTATCGGACGTGAACTTGGTATCAACATTGTGGCGAGCGATGCGGTCAAAGGGCAGGTGACCATTGTCATGAATCAGGTGCCTGCTGCCGAAGTCTTTCAGGCCATTCTGCAACAGCGTGGGCTGATTGCCAAGCAGGAAGATGGCATCATGATTGTGCGGCCCAAAGCCGAAGCAGCAGAACAGGAACGTCTTCAGATGGAGATGCAGCAACAGACGCAAACCATCGGCCCGTTGCGCCAGGAGGCCTTCAAATTGCGCTTTGCGCAGGCGATTGATCTGGAAAAGCTGGTCCGGGAACAATTAACGGTGCGCGGCAAAGCCAGTACCGATTCGCGTACCAATACCCTGTTTGTGAATGACACGGCACTCAAGCTGGGCGAGATCGCGAAATTAATCCATACGGTGGACCAACCGATTCGCCAGGTGCTTATAGAGGCGCGCATCGTTGAAGCCAACGAAACCTTCAATGAAGAACTGGGTGTGCGTCTCGGCGCATTGGATACCGTCCGTATGGGCGGGGGTGGCTTGCAGATCGGTGGCGGACAATATGTGCCGCCAACACAGGCCGGCCAGGCTTTAAATTACAATCGTTTGGTTCCGGGCAGTGGCACAACCCCAACCTATCAGACGCTGAATAGCGTCAATGGACAACCCTTCTCGGTGAATCAGACTCTTGGCGCGGTCAATCTGCCGACGACTCGAGCTGCGGCGGGCACGATGGCCTTTGCGCTGTTGAGCCCAACCGGGTCCCGTATTTTGAATGTGGAGATCTCGGCGCTGGAATCCGATGGGCGGGGCAAGATTATTTCCAGCCCCAAAGTGGTGACGGGAGATAACGTCAAAGCCGTGATCGAGGATGGTACGGAAATTCCCTATCTGTCGACCGCGCAAACGGGCGGTACGACCATTCCGACAGTAGAGTTCAAGAAGGCCGTCCTGTCGCTGGAAGTGACGCCGCAAATTACGCCGGATGGCAAGATCCGTCTCAAGTTGGTGGTGCGCAAGGAAGAGCCGGACTACGCCGCGATGCAATTGATCCCGGGGTCAACCAATCCGCCGATCAAAAGTACCGTCGTGACCACCGATGTCCTGGTGGAGGATGGTGGCATTGTGTCGATTGGCGGCGTTTTCATCAAGAAAGTGGATAATCTCGTTACCCAGGTTCCCTTTCTCGGAGACCTCCCTTTTATTGGTTCCTTTTTCAAGTACCGGTCAACAACAGAGCAGCGGCGTGAGCTGCTGGTGTTTATCTCGCCACAAATTGTTGCGGGCGGTTCGACCGGGCCTTGATGTCGCTGGTTTGAGCGTTGACGTATGACTATTGCAATGCCTGAGAATATCTACCTGGTTGGCCTGATGGGCGCGGGTAAGTCCACGGTTGGCCGGCTGCTGGCACGCCGCCTGAGCAAGCGCTTTGTTGATACCGATCACGAGATCGAAAAGCGCAATGGCGTGACAATTCCCGTGATTTTCGAGATTGAGGGTGAAGATGGTTTTCGCCGTCGTGAACAGGAAGTACTGACCGATCTGACGCAGGAGCAGGGCCTGGTGTTAAGCACGGGCGGCGGCATTGTGCTGCGCCCGGAAAATCGGGAAGCGCTGCGAAACCATGGTTTTGTGGTGTACCTTAATGCACGTCCCGAGCTGCTGGCCGAACGCACCAAGCATGACCGAAGTCGCCCGTTGCTGAATGTGGAAGACCCGCTAACCCGCCTCCGGCAGTTACATGCCGTTAGGGACCCACTCTATCGAGAGGTGGCGCACGCTATTGTAGAAACCGGCCGTGGTGCCCCGCAGCAGGTGGTTCAGGCCATTCTTGCGGAAATCACACGTATTGACCGCTAGCGCACATAAAATACGATCATGACGACACATCAGACACTGACGGTTGCACTCGACGAGCGCAGCTACCCCATTCACATCGGTTGCGGCCTGTTGGGCAATGCCGAGCTGTGGCGCCCACATCTGAACCCGAAAACCGGCGCTGTCGTCATTACCAATACGACGGTGGCACCGTTATACCTAGACAAGGTGATGGCGATGCTGGCCGAGTTGGGCTGTCCGGCCTTCTCCGTTGTTCTACCGGATGGCGAAGAATACAAATCGTGGGAAACGCTAAACACGGTTTTCGACGCGTTACTGGAAAACCGTTGCGAGCGTGGCACCACGCTGATCGCGTTGGGTGGTGGTGTGATCGGGGATCTCGTGGGTTTTGCAGCGGCTTGCTATCAGCGTGGCGCGCCGTTTATCCAGGTGCCGACGACACTGCTCTCGCAGGTGGATTCATCGGTCGGCGGTAAAACCGCCATCAATCACCCGCTGGGTAAGAACATGATCGGCGCTTTTTACCAGCCCAAGCTGGTGCTGGCCGATCTGGATACGCTGGATACCTTGCCGCCGCGTGAAATGGCGGCCGGTATGTCGGAAGTGATCAAATATGGTCTGATTCGTGACGCCGCGTTTTTCAGCTGGCTGGAACAGCATGCCGAAGGGTTAATGCACCGCGATAAGGCGCTGCTGGCTCAGGCGGTGTATCAATCGTGTGCGCACAAGGCGGAGGTGGTTGCTCGCGACGAGCGCGAAGCTGGCGAACGGGCACTGTTGAACCTGGGGCATACCTTTGGTCACGCCATTGAAACGGGTATGGGCTACGGCAGTTGGCTGCATGGTGAGGCTGTTGCAGCAGGCACCATGATGGCGGCCTGGTTGTCGCAGGCGCTGGGCTGGCTCGATGCTGTCGCCATCGAGCGGATGCGGGCGCTGTTTGTTCGTGTGGGTTTGCCGGTCGCTGGTCCGTGGCTGGGTGATTCGCCCGAGGCTTCTGCTGAACGCTATCTGGAGCTGATGCGCCACGACAAGAAAGTCAGCGCCGGCGTGTTGCGTCTGGTGTTGTTACAGGCGATCGGCCAGGCGGTGATGTCGGCGGATGCCGATGATAATGCCATTCTGGCGGCGATCCGTGCCGGCCTGGCATCGGACCCGAACGCGATGGACGTACCGCCCACCTGCCAGTAATCCCGTTCTGGGGGGCAGAGGGGTAAGAAATTGCGCTAAGGCACATTTTGGCACGGTCATTGCGTATCACCGTGTGGCTTTTGTGCGTCTTTGGAACGTTTCCTCCTAAAAAATTCCGGAAATTGCCGGTTTTTGCGCTGCAGCGTCTTGAATTGGAAGGGGGTTTGGGCGTATATTGGCCGGTTCATTTTGGTGCATTGCGCCCAAATAAAGATCACTTTTGTGCGTCGCCGGTTTGCCGGCGGGTTCATGGATTGATAGAAGGATAAGTACATGGGAGTACCTGAGCGTCAGGGTTTATATAACCCGGTGAACGAACGCGATGCCTGCGGCGTCGGTTTTGTTGCGCACATTAAGAATGAGAAGAGTCACGATATCGTCGAGAAGGGTCTGCTGATCCTGGAAAACCTCGAACATCGTGGCGCTACAGGTTATGACCCCATGCTCGGCGATGGCGCCGGGATTCTGATTCAGTTGCCGGATGCCTTCCTGCGCGCAGAACGCGCCAAGCAGGGTCTGCGTCTGCCACCGGTTGGTCACTATGCGGTGGGCAATGTGTTTCTGCCGCAATCGGTCACTGGCCGCAAGGCTTGTGAATCTGTGCTGGCCCGCATTATTCATGAAGAAGGTCTGGAATTCCTCGGCTGGCGCGATGTGCCGGTGGACACCTCGATTCTGGCGCAAGCAGCCCGTGATCTGGAGCCAGTGACCCGTCAGGTCTTTATTGGTCGTCCGGAATCGCTGAAAGATCAGGATGCTTTCGAACGTAAGCTGTTTGTGGTGCGTAAGCGCGCCGAACATGCGGTACGCAAACTGAAGCTCGAAGATGGCAAGCAGTTCTATCTACCGTCGCTATCGTCGCGCACCATGGTTTACAAGGGCATGCTGCTGGCTAATCAGGTTGGCGCCTACTTCCTGGATCTGCAGGATCCGGGTCTGGTTTCGGCCATTGCACTGGTTCATCAGCGTTTCTCGACCAATACCTTCCCAACCTGGGATCTGGCACACCCGTTCCGCATGATCGCCCATAACGGCGAAATCAACACCGTGCGCGGCAACGTCAACTGGATGCGCGCCCGCCAGAAGGCCATGGCCTCTGATTGGCTGGCTGAAGATCTGGACAAGCTGTGGCCACTGATCGTTGAAGGTCAGTCTGACTCGGCCTGTTTCGATAACGCCCTCGAACTGCTGGTCATGGGTGGCTACTCGATGCCGCAAGCCATGATGATGCTGATTCCGGAAGCCTGGGCTGAAAACCCGCTGATGGACGAAGAGCGCCGTGCCTTCTACGAATACAACGCTGCCATGATGGAGCCGTGGGACGGCCCTGCCGCCGTGGCTTTCACCGATGGTCGCATGATCGGCGCCACGCTGGACCGTAATGGTCTGCGTCCGGCTCGTTATCAGATCACCGATGATGGCATCGTCATGCTCGCCTCTGAAATGGGCGTGCTGACCTTCCCGCAGGAAGAAGTGAACAAGAAATGGCGTCTGCAACCGGGCAAGATGTTCCTCATCGACCTGGAGCAAGGCCGCATCGTTGATGATGAAGAACTGAAGAAGAGCATCTCGACCGCACGTCCGTATCGTCAGTGGATCGAGAAGAGCCGTCAGCATCTGCATACGCTGCCGGAAGTGGAAGATAGCGAAGGTCTGCGTGAGTCGCTGCTGCATACGCAACAGGCATTCGGCTATACCCAGGAAGACATCAAGTTCATTCTGGCGCCTATGGCCAGCAATGCAGAAGAAGCCACCGGCTCCATGGGTAATGACAGCCCGTTGCCAGTGCTGTCGGACAAGAATAAGCCGCTCTACAACTACTTCAAGCAGTTGTTTGCCCAGGTGACCAACCCGCCGATCGACCCGATCCGTGAAGAAATCGTCATGTCGACGATGTCGTTCATTGGTCCGCGTCCGAATCTGCTGGGTATCGAGGTCAAGGCCGGTGAAGAGCCGCCGCTGCGTCTGGAAGTCGAGCAGCCTGTGCTGTCGTCGGCTGATCTGGCCAAACTGCGTCAGATCGACAAACTCACCAATGGCAAGTTCCGTGCGCTGGTGCTGGACATCACCTTCCCGGCGAGCGAAGGTACCGATGGTTGTCAGGCTGCGCTAGACGCGCTGTGTGCCCGTGCCGAAGCCAGTGTGGGTGAAGGTTATAACGTGTTGATCCTGTCGGATCGCAATGTTGATCGTCAGCGTGCGCCAATTCCAGCCCTGCTGGCTACCAGCGCGGTCCATCAGCATCTGGTCAAGACCGGCCTGCGCACATCGACTGGTCTGGTCGTGGATTCCGGTTCGGTGCGTGAAGTGCACCACTTTGCACTGCTCGCCGGTTACGGCGCAGAAGCCGTATGTCCATGGCTGGCTTTTGACACCATTGCAGCGGTTGCCGGCGATCTGCCGGGCGAACTATCGGCCTACGAGGCGGGTAAGCGTTACATCAAGGCCGTGAACAAGGGTCTGCGTAAGGTGATGTCGAAGATGGGTATTTCAACGTACCAATCGTATAACGGCGCCCAGATTTTTGAAGCCATCGGCCTGTCGTCACAATTTGTCGGCGACTACTTTGCAGGTACCGCCACTCAGGTGGAAGGTATCGGTCTGGAACAAGTGGCGGATGAAGCGCTGCGCGTTCATCAGAGTGCCTTCGAGCACGATCCTGTTCTGGCGAATCTGCTGGAAACCGGTGGTGAATATGCTTACCGTGTCCGTGGCGAAGAGCACATGTGGACACCGGATGCCATTGCCAAGCTGCAGCATTCGACACGTTCGGGTAAGTTCGAAACCTACGAAGAATACGCTAAGATCATTAATGATCAGACCAAGCGTCACATGACGCTGCGTGGTCTGTTCGAGATCAAGCCAGCGGGTCCGTCGATCAGCATCGACGAAGTAGAGCCTGCGAGCGAAATCGTTAAGCGCTTTGCTACGGGTGCCATGTCGCTGGGTTCGATTTCGACTGAAGCGCACACCACGCTGGCTGTCGCCATGAACCGTATCGGCGGTAAGTCGAATACGGGTGAAGGCGGTGAAGATGCAAACCGTTTCCGCAAGGTTAAGGCGGGCGAAAAGCTGTCCGATATTATCGGCAAGGGACGTATTGAAGCCGATCTGGAACTGAAGGCGGGCGATTCGCTGCGCTCTTCGATCAAGCAGGTCGCTTCGGGCCGTTTCGGTGTCACGGCTGAATACCTGGCCAACTCGGATCAGATCCAGATCAAGATGGCACAAGGTGCCAAGCCGGGTGAAGGCGGCCAACTGCCAGGTCACAAGGTCAGCGAATACATCGGCTTCTTACGTCACTCGGTGCCGGGCGTTGGTCTGATTTCGCCACCACCCCATCACGACATTTACTCGATCGAAGATCTGGCACAACTGATTCACGATCTGAAGAACACCAATCCGGTGGCTTCGGTGTCTGTGAAACTGGTGGCAGAAGTGGGTGTGGGTACAGTTGCTGCCGGTGTCGCCAAAGCCAAGGCTGATCACATTGTGGTTGCTGGCCATGACGGCGGTACCGGTGCATCTCCGATTTCGTCGGTGAAGCATTGTGGTGCCCCATGGGAACTCGGTTTGGCCGAAGCCCAGCAAACGCTGGTCCTCAACCGCCTGCGCGGCCGTGTCCGCCTGCAAACGGATGGTCAACTGAAGACCGGTCGTGACGTCGTTATCGGCGCGCTGCTGGGTGCTGATGAATTCGGTTTCGCAACAGCGCCGCTGGTGGTGACCGGTTGCATCATGATGCGTAAGTGTCACCTGAACACCTGTCCGGTAGGTGTGGCAACGCAAGACCCTGAACTGCGCAAGCGCTTTAGCGGTCAGCCAGAACACGTGGTCAACTTCTTCTTCTTTATCGCGGAAGAAGTGCGCAAGCTGATGGCCACGATGGGTATTAGCCGCTTTGATGATCTGGTGGGTCGTGCAGATCTGCTCGATACCCGTGCCGGTATTGAACACTGGAAGGCCAAGGGTCTGGATTTCTCCAAGATTTTCCACATGCCGGCAGTTCCGGAAGAAGTGGCGATCCGTCACGCTGAAACACAAGACCATGGCCTGGAGCGCGCGCTTGATCACGAACTGATTCGTGCCGCGCAACCGGCCATCGGTCGCAAAGAAAAGCAAACGCTGGACTTCCCGATCCGCAACCTGAACCGCAGTGCGGGCGCCATGTTGTCGGGCGAGATCGCCAAGCGTCATGGCGGTGCAGGCTTGCCTGATGGTACGTTAACGATTCGTCTGCACGGTACCGCAGGCCAGAGTTTTGGTGCCTTCCTGGCCAAGGGCGTGAACTTTGTCCTCGAAGGCGAAGGTAACGACTATGTCGGTAAGGGTCTCTCGGGCGGTCGTATTGTGGTTCGTCCGCCAGCGGCTTTCCGTGGCGAAACGCAAGACAACATCATCGTTGGCAACACCGTGCTCTATGGTGCTACCGATGGTGAAGCCTATTTCAGTGGTGTGGGTGGCGAACGCTTTGCCGTTCGTAACTCCGGTGCAACGGCTGTTGTCGAAGGCGTGGGTGACCATGGTTGTGAGTACATGACCGGTGGTACGGTGGTTGTGCTGGGTGAGACAGGCCGCAACTTCGGTGCGGGTATGTCGGGCGGTTTTGCTTACGTCTATGACGTCGATGGCAAATTCGCCAGCCGTTGTAATATGGCGCAAGTCGCACTTGAGCCGCTGCCCGCTGAGCGTGCTGCAGCCGATGCATCAGAGTTCGGTGAAGATACCGAGTACGGCGCCGTGGATCTGCGCCACCTCACGATGCGCGATGAAGATCTGCTCAAAGAGCTGATTGCCAAGCACGTCGAGTGGACTGGTTCGCAACACGCCAAGAGCATGCTTGATCAGTGGGACAAGCATCGCGCCAAGTTCATCAAGGTGATGCCGCACGAGTATCGTCGCGCCCTGGATGACATCAAGAAAAACGCTAAGGTGAAGGAGGCTGTGTAATGGGAAAGCCGACTGGATTCCTCGAGTTCGAGCGACTGAGTGAGACTTACGAAAAACCGGACGCCCGTAAAAAACATTACCGTGAGTTTGTGGCTGCGCTAGATGATGCATCGGCAAAGCAACAGGGCGCACGTTGTATGGATTGCGGCATTCCATTCTGTAATAACGGTTGCCCGGTCAACAACATCATTCCGGATTGGAATGATCTGGTATACCACGGCAAATGGCGCGAAGCGATTGATGTCCTGCACTCGACCAACAACTTCCCGGAGTTTACCGGTCGTATTTGCCCTGCACCGTGCGAAGCGGCCTGTACGCTGGGCATCAATGTGCTGCCGGTAGGCATTAAGTCTATTGAGCGTGCCATCATCGACAAGGCCTGGGCATCGGGTTGGGTTGTGCCACAACCGGCAACTACCAAAACCGGCAAGCGTGTGGCCATCATTGGCTCGGGCCCGGCTGGTCTGGCTGCTGCTCAGCAGCTGGCGCGCGTGGGCCACGACGTAACCGTGTTCGAGAAGAGCGATCGCATTGGTGGTTTGCTGGGTTATGGCATTCCTGACTTCAAGATGGAAAAAGCGATGATTGATCGTCGCGTGACCCAGCTTGAAGCCGAAGGCGTGACCTTCAAGACCAAAGTGCTAGTGGGTTCAAGAGAACTGCCGGCCGGCATCAACAATGATGCTGAAAGCTTTGTATCTGCCGAGCAGTTGCAAAAAGATTTTGATGCGGTGATTTTGGCCGCGGGTTCGGAAGTGCCGCGTGATCTGCCGGTTCCGGGTCGTGAACTCACGGGTGTTTATGCTGCACTGGAATTCCTGATTCCGCAAAACAAGGAAGTTCAGCAAGGCAAAGCGAATCCGATCAACGTTAAGGGTAAGCACGTGATCGTGATCGGTGGTGGCGATACGGGTTCTGACTGTGTGGGTACGTCGAATCGTCACGGCGCTGCGTCGGTGACCCAGTTCGAACTGATGCCGATGCCGCCAGAGCAAGAACATAAGCCGTTGGTCTGGCCGTACTGGCCGATCAAGCTGCGCACGTCGACTTCGCATGATGAAGGCTGTAGCCGTGACTTTGCTGTTGCGACTAAAGAGTTTGTAACCGATGGCAAGGGTAACGTCAAGGCGCTGAAGGCAGTCCGTCTGGATTGGCAAGGCGGCAAGATGACCGAAGTAGCCGGTTCGGAATTCGAACTCCCGTGTGATGCTGCATTCCTGGCCATGGGCTTTACCAATCCGGTGGGTGGCCTGCTTGATGCATTTGGTGTGGAGAAAGATGCACGCCAGAATGCCAAGGCAACCACGGATGGCGAAGGTTGTTACAAGACCAATGTCGCCAAGGTGTTTGCTGCAGGCGATGTGCGTCGTGGCCAGTCGCTGGTGGTCTGGGCGATCCGCGAAGGCCGTCAGTGTGCGCGTGAAGTGGATCAGTTCCTGATGGGCTCGTCACTGCTGCCACGCTAAGGCGTCAAGGCACATGCAAAAGGGCGGCTTAGGCCGCCCTTTTGCATGGGGCTTCCGGTATCCTCTAGGTATTGTCGAAAACGAATTAACGGAGATCGTGTTGAATCACACACGTCCATTGCAAGTAGTGATTCTTGCTGCGGGTCAGGGCACCCGCATGCGTTCCGGTTTGCCCAAAGTGCTGCATCCGATTGCTGGCCAATCTATGGTGCAGCATGTGATTGCCGCCGCGGCAACGCTGAACCCACAAAAAACTGTCGCCGTTGTTGGTCACGGCGCGCCGGTCGTTGAAAGTGCTTTAGCGGATGCTGGGGTGTCGTTTGCGCTGCAGTCGCCGCAACTGGGCACGGGCCACGCTGTTCAGATGGCGCTGCCGGCCTTGGAGCCATTACCGAGCGATGGCCAGGTGCTGATTCTATACGGCGATGTGCCGCTGATTCAGCCGGCCACCCTGCAGGCATTGCTGCAGGCCGCTGGCGATGGCGTGGGCTTGATTACGCAGCAACTGGAAAACCCGAAGGGTTATGGACGTATCGTCCGTGATGCGGCGGGCAAAGTCCTGTGCAATGTTGAAGAAAAAGATGCGTCCGACGAGCAGCGCAAGATTACCGAAGTCAACACAGGTATCCTCTGTTTGCCATCGCGCCATCTGACAGCCTGGCTGGGCGCGTTATCGAACAAGAATGCACAAGGTGAGTACTATCTAACGGATCTGCTGGCCATGGCAGTGCAGCAGGGCGTGCCGGTGCATACGGTATCGCCTGGCCACGATTGGGAAGTTGCCGGTGTCAATTCCAAAGCCCAATTAGCAGCGCTGGAGCGCGCCTGGCAGTTGCATCTGGCAGAGGGTTTGCTGGAGTCGGGCGTGCGCCTGGCGGATCCGGCACGGATTGATATTCGCGGCACCTTGCATTGCGGGCGTGATGTCAGTATCGATGTGGGCTGTGTCTTTGAAGGTAAGGTTGTTCTGGAAGAAGGTGTACAGATCGGGCCTTATTGTGTGCTGCGCAATGTCACGATTCGTGCCGGCGCACGCATCGATGCCTTTAGTCATCTGGATCAATCAGAGGTCGGGCCGGATGCGGTGGTTGGACCGTATGCCCGTTTGCGTCCCGGCTCTACCCTGGGCGCGGGTGCGCACGTGGGTAATTTTGTCGAGTTGAAAAATACCCAACTGGGCAACGGCTCGAAAGCCAATCATCTTGCCTATGTGGGTGATGCCACCGTCGGCGAGCGCGTTAACATCGGTGCGGGTACGATCACCTGTAACTACGATGGCGCGAATAAATTCCGCACGGTGATCGAGGACGATGCTTTTATCGGTTCGGATACGCAGCTGGTAGCGCCGGTGACCGTTGGTCGTGGTGCAACGCTAGGTGCTGGTACAACGCTTACCAAAGACGCGCCCGCTGACACGTTGACAGTTTCGCGCGCCAAACAGTTATCGTTGCCGGGTTGGCAGCGTCCGATTAAACAGAAAAAGTAACAGAAAGTTCCAGAATGGATGTCGCGTTTTTTGCGTTTGTACTAGCTATTGCCCTGATGACAGCCGTAGGCGCTGTGATGCTGCTCGTGGGCTATATCGTCGCCATCCCGGCCAGCATTACCCGTGGCTGGGGCTGGGCGGCGCTGGTGATTTTTGTACCAATACTCGGTCCGATCTTCTTTTGCCGCGCCTTCCCCGAAGGCTTGCGTAAGACGCGATTGCAAATTTTATTCGGCACGTTGCTGCTAATGGGCGCAGCTGCCCTCCTGTATGGCGGCGGCCCCTGGATTGCCGAGCGGCTGGTTGATGCCGCTAAAGCGGCGGGATGATCAGGCGGGTTTCTTTGCGCGTGGTTTCGCTGAAGTTTTTTTGGCCGCAGGCTGGCGGGCGGATACCGCTGCCGGAGCAGGTTTTGCGCCTGCCTTTTTTGCAACTTTGGCGGTTGCTGAGTTTTTGGTGGCTTCGGCCAGCTGTTCCTGCATCTTGGCGTTGATGTCGTTCATCATTTCCCAGGGCCACATGGCGGCCTTGGCGAGGGCTGCTTCGTCACCCGCCGAGTCGTTGTTTGCGTTGACTGGTGTTGCGGCAGGCTCAGGCTCCGGTTGCGGTGGCTGTGCTGCTTGAGCCGCCTGAAAGAATGCGCTGAAGGGGTTTTCAGGGGGGGCGGCAGGCGCGTCATGCTGAGTGAAGTGGCTGCTCATGGTACGGAAGGTGCCCAGCGCGGATTTCTGCATTTCCAGATTCTGAATCGTCATCTGCAACATCGACAGATTCATACGCAACCAGTTTTCGACGGACTTCAGATCCTTGATCTGTTTGTCCAGTTCGCCTTCGTCGAGCGTGGGTGTCACCATGCCCGGTAGTTGAAAGCCCATCTGGTTCCACATACCTTGTAGAAAGTGGAGCGGGTTAGTTGACTGGTCACTCATGATCGTCTCCGTTAATGGCTTGGGTTACAACCCTAGATACGCCCCGACAGATGCAGAATCAGCCAGGTTGCAGGTGCCACCAGCGCCTCGATGATACGATAACGCCAAGGGTAGCTCGAAAGATACGTCAGGAAGAATGCGACAGCACCAATCACCAGCGACATCTCCATCCATGGAATTGGCTGTTTGAACAAAGCATAACTCGGGACACCCAGAGCTAGTACGCCCAGCGTGGGCAGGCCTTGCAGCACCAGAAGATAGGTCAGTGTCACGGGCCGTACCTTGAATTCCGGTGGTGACATGGGTTGCGTATGGTGTGTGGCTTGCGCCACGTCATTCAGATGATCCGACATGCGTCCTCAAATTCCAGCCTCGGGGAACGGGGATGCAGTGTTTGCGGATCACCGTGCCCGAGGTTGCAGATAAAATTGATCTTGAACCGGCCATCCGGGAAGAAGGTCTGGTTCAGGCGTTCCGCATCAAACCCTGACATTGGGCCGCAGTCAAGTCCCAGGGAACGCGCGGCCATCATAAAATAGGCGGCTTGCAGGCTACTGTTGCGATCGGCGGTGGCATCCGCCAACGGTTTCAACGCATCGCCAGCAAACCAGCTGCGGGCATCCGCGTGCGGATAAAGACGAGGCAGATGGTCGTAAAACCGGGTATCCGCCGCAAACAGCGCGGTGACGGGGGCGTCCATCGTTTTATCAATGTTGCCCGGTGCAAGGCACGCTTTCAGTTGCGCTTTTGCCTCTGGGGAGCGGACAAAAAGAATCCGCAAAGGCTGACAGTTGGCAGATGTCGGGCCCAGTCGTGCCAGATTCCAGGCACGCATCAGTAATGCATCATCTACCGGACGGGGGAGCCAGTGGCTGAAGGTGCGCCCATGCGTAAAGAGGCGGTTTAAGAGTTCTGGGTCTGCCGGATGTGCGCAGTCCGGCGACAGATGGTGGTGATTGGGGTGGGCAGCATTTTCTGGCATGACCGTAACTCCCGTGTGGGGTCTGCATGGCGTGAGTCTCACTCTATCACCCTCCGCGGTGTTTGCCGTGCTGCAATGCGAGAGCCGTCCGCGAAAAAATTTACAAATGCTGCTTGACAGCATTGGCGGTTTTCGTGAATAATCCTCGGTTCTGGTTCGCGGAGGGATTCCCGAGCGGTCAAAGGGAACAGACTGTAAATCTGTCGGCTCTGCCTTCGAAGGTTCGAATCCTTCTCCCTCCACCAACAACCAGAATGAACAGCGGTTTCTCCGTGCTGCGGTTTGGCCGGGCGGGTGTAGCTCAATGGTAGAGCAGAAGCCTTCCAAGCTTAAGACGAGGGTTCGATCCCCTTCACCCGCTCCACGGTGTTTCGACTGTTCGGAATTGGCCCATGTAGCTCAGTGGCAGAGCACTCCCTTGGTAAGGGAGAGGTCGGCAGTTCAATCCTGCCCATGGGCACCAGAATTCTGGTGATTCCGGCTGTCGTATCGTCTTTTTGTGTCTTTTATTTTTTCGACTTGAGGGTCTAAAAATGGCAAAGGGTAAGTTTGAACGTACAAAGCCGCACGTAAACGTGGGCACGATTGGTCACGTTGACCATGGTAAGACGACACTGACGGCAGCGATCGCTACTGTGCTGGCATCGAAGTTTGGTGGCGAAGCGAAGGCTTACGACCAGATTGACGCAGCGCCGGAAGAAAAGGCCCGCGGCATTACGATTAACACCGCGCACGTTGAATACGAGACCGAAGGTCGCCACTACGCCCACGTTGATTGCCCGGGCCACGCCGACTACGTCAAGAACATGATTACCGGTGCTGCCCAGATGGACGGCGCCATTCTGGTGTGCTCGGCCGCTGACGGCCCCATGCCGCAGACCCGTGAACACATCCTGCTGGCCCGCCAGGTTGGCGTGCCATACATCATCGTCTTCCTGAACAAGTGCGACATGGTGGATGATGCTGAGCTGCTCGAACTGGTTGAAATGGAAGTTCGCGAACTTCTGTCGAAGTACGACTTCCCGGGTGACGACGTGCCCATCATCAAGGGTTCGGCACTGAAGGCCCTCGAAGGCGACCAGAGCCCGATCGGCGAACCGGCCATCATGGAACTGGCAGCAGCTCTGGATAGCTACATTCCGACACCGGAACGCGCCGTTGATCTGCCGTTCCTGCTGCCCATCGAAGACGTCTTCTCGATCTCGGGTCGCGGTACCGTCGTCACCGGTCGTGTTGAGCGCGGTATCGTCAAAGTTGGCGAAGAACTCGAAATCGTCGGCATCAAGCCGACCACCAAGACCACCTGTACCGGTGTTGAAATGTTCCGCAAGCTGCTCGACCAAGGTCAAGCCGGTGACAACGTCGGCGTCCTGCTGCGCGGCACCAAGCGCGAAGAAGTCGAGCGTGGCCAAGTGCTGTGTAAGCCGGGCTCGATCAAGCCGCACACCCACTTTGAATCGGAAGTGTACGTCCTGTCGAAAGACGAAGGCGGCCGCCACACCCCGTTCTTCAACAACTACCGTCCGCAGTTCTACTTCCGTACGACAGACGTGACCGGTGCGATCCAGCTGCCGGAAGGCACCGAGATGGTGATGCCGGGCGACAACGTCCGCATGACCGTCAAGCTGATCAACCCGATCGCCATGGAAGAAGGTCTGCGCTTCGCCATCCGCGAAGGCGGCCGTACTGTCGGCGCCGGCGTCGTCTCGAAAATTATCGAGTAATTCTCGATTGTGCCAGGGCCCGCCAAAAGCGGGCACCTCACCTGAGGCGTCTCCCCAACCTAGGAGGCGCCTTAAGCGTTTTGCAGGGGTATAGCTCAACTGGCAGAGCGTCGGTCTCCAAAACCGAAGGTTGGGGGTTCGATTCCCTCTGCCCCTGCCACTTTTAAGCCATGGACTGCTTCGACAGTCCTGATTGTGTCTGATGGTCGATAAAATCAAATTCATACTGGCGGCGTTAGCGGTGGTCGCTGGAATCGCCGGGTTTTACCTGCTGGCTGCTGATGCTGGGCTGTTGCGCCTGGTGTCTGTGCTAGGTGGTATCGCTGTGGCCGTCGCGCTGGTGTGGACGACAGCTCAGGGTCGTCGCCTGGCCGGATTTGTGCGTGAATCGATCGTTGAAGCCCGTAAAGTTGTCTGGCCGACCCGCAAGGAAACGATGCAGACAACCGCCATGGTGTTTGTATTTGTGCTGATCATGGCCATTTTTCTGTGGCTGACTGATAAAACCCTCGAATGGGTCATGTATGACCTGATCTTGGGGTGGAAGAAATAATGAGCAAACGTTGGTACGTCGTACACGCCTATTCAGGCTTCGAAAAGAGTGTCATGCGCGCTCTGACGGAGCGCATCCAGCGCGCCGGTATGGAAGACCTGTTTGGTCAGATTCTAGTGCCGGTTGAAGAGGTTGTGGAAATGCGCGGCGGCCAGAAAGCCATTTCCGAGCGCAAATTCTTTCCGGGTTATGTTCTTGTCGAAATGGACATGAACGATGACACCTGGCACCTGGTGAAGAGTACTCCGAAAGTGACAGGGTTTGTCGGTGGCACTGCCACCAAGCCGACCCCGATTTCCCAGAAGGAAGTCGACAAGATCATGCAGCAGATGCAGGAAGGTGTTGAAAAGCCCCGTCCGAAGATTCTGTTTGAAGTGGGCGAGATGGTTCGTGTCAAGGAGGGTCCGTTTACGGACTTCAATGGCAATGTCGAGGATGTGAACTACGACAAGAGCAAGCTCCGTGTCTCCGTCACCATCTTCGGGCGCGCCACGCCAGTTGAGCTGGATTTCGGCCAGGTTGAGAAGGCCTGATCGAGGTCGTGAAGATTCAAGGGTGCCAACCCCGGTTGTATTGTTGGCAGGTAGCAAAAAGAGGAGCGTGAGTCGTCACTTGTGACAAAAGCGCGCTAAAACTCACTATAAGGAGCCTTTCATGGCAAAGAAGATCGTCGGCTATATCAAGCTGCAAATCCCGGCGGGTAAAGCCAACCCGTCGCCCCCGGTTGGTCCGGCACTCGGCCAGCGCGGCCTGAACATCATGGAATTCTGCAAGGCCTTTAACGCGGCTACGCAGGGTATGGAGCCTGGTCTCCCGACGCCGGTGGTGATCACCGCCTACGCGGATAAGTCCTTCACCTTCGTGATGAAGAGCCCGCCCGCCACCATTCTGATCAAGAAGGCTGCCGGTATTCAGAAGGGTAGCCCGCGTCCGCACACCGATAAGGTTGGCAAAATTACGCGTGCCCAGGCTGAAGCCATCGTCAAGACCAAGCAAGCCGATCTGACGGCTGCCGATCTGGACGCTGCTGTGCGCACCATCGCTGGTAGCGCCCGTAGCATGGGTATCACCGTGGAGGGCCTCTAATATGGCAAAACTGACTAAGCGTCAACAGGCCCTGCAAGGCAAGGTTGACCGTAACAAGCTGTACCCGCTCACCGAAGCGCTCACCCTGGCCAAAGATCTGGCCACGGCCAAGTTCGACGAGTCGATCGATGTTGCCCTGAATCTGGGCGTTGATCCGCGTAAATCGGATCAGGTGGTCCGTGGTTCGGTTGTGCTGCCGGCTGGTACCGGTAAGACCATGCGCGTTGCCGTGTTCGCCCAGGGCGACAAGGCTGAAGCCGCCACCGCGGCCGGAGCAGACATTGTCGGTTTCGAAGATCTGGCGGACCAGGTCAAGGCCGGCAACATGGATTTCGACATCGTCATCGCTACACCGGATGCCATGCGTATCGTGGGTCAGCTGGGTCAGATCCTCGGCCCGCGCGGCCTGATGCCGAACCCGAAGGTCGGTACCGTGACCATGGATGTCACAACGGCCGTGAAAAACGCCAAGGCGGGCCAGGTCCAATACCGTACCGACAAGGGCGGCATCGTGCACAGCACGATCGGTCGCGCGTCGTTTGGCGTTGATGCCCTCGAGCAGAATCTGCGCGCGTTAGTAGATGCGCTGGTGAAAGCCCGTCCGGCATCGGCCAAGGGTCAGTACCTGAAGAAGATTGCTGTCTCCAGCACCATGGGTCCTGGCGTTCACGTCGATCAGGCTTCAGTACAGGCATAACGCTTTTATAGAACTTTGGGCTGGTCGCCTAAACCCCGAAAAGGGTTGAGCGGCCAGATCGTCAAAGACCGCAGGTGCGTGCAAACGTTTAATAGCTCTACGGAGCGTCCTGCGCAGATGGTGGTCCCAGAACAGGATTTCGCGGCAGCGTCCGCGAGTCTCTGATTTCGGTCACCGTAATGGGGGTAACTGGTTCGCCGGTTACATGTTGACTTGAATGGAGAAAGACGAATGAGTCTGAATCTGAACGACAAGAAGGCCGTAGTTGCCGAAGTGTCGAGCCAGGTTGCCAAAGCGCAAAGCGTGGTGCTCGCAGAGTACCGCGGCATTGAAGTAGGTGATCTCACCAAACTGCGCGCCAAGGCACGTGAATCGGGTGTCTACCTGCGCGTTCTGAAGAACACGCTGGTGCGTCGCGCGGTTGAAGGCACGACCTTTGCTGATCTATCGTCGCACATGGTCGGTCCGCTGATCTACGGTATTTCCGAAGATCCGATCGCCGCAGCCAAGGTGCTGAACGATTTTGCCAAGTCGAACGACAAGCTGATTCTCAAAGCAGGTAGCTATGCTGGTGAAACCCTGGATGCCGCTGGCGTCAAGGCACTGGCAAGCATCCCGAGCCGCGAGGAACTGCTGGCCAAGCTGCTGGGTGTCATGATGGCACCGCTGAGTGGCATGGCAGTCTGCTTGGGCGCTCTGGCGAAAAAACGCGAAGAAGAAGGCGCTGCTGCCTAAGCAGACCGGCGACTTCCGACCTTTTTTAACGAATAGAACTTACTGGAGTAACAATCATGGCAATTACCAAGGACGATATCCTGGAAGCCGTTGGTAACCTGACCGTTCTCGAACTGAACGATCTGGTTAAGGCATTTGAAGAGAAGTTTGGTGTGTCGGCTGCCGCTATGGCCGTCGCCGCTCCTGGCGCTGCAGCTGGCGCTGCGGCTGTTGAAGAGCAGACTGAATTCACCGTCATCCTGGCTGCTGCCGGCGACAAGAAGGTTGAAGTCATTAAGGTGGTTCGTGCCGCTACCGGCCTGGGCCTGAAGGAAGCCAAGGACGTCGTTGACGGCGCTCCGAAGGCTGTGAAGGAAGGCGTCTCCAAGGCTGATGCTGAAGCCCTGAAGAAGCAACTGGAAGAAGCTGGCGCCAAGGTCGAGATCAAGTAAGACCTTGTTGTCCGTGCACGTCAGGCTGGGGCGCTTGCCCCGGCCTTACGTGCTTTTGGCGTTTCTGCAGCGTACGCTGCGCAGCAGCGAAACTACGGCCTTGTGCTCATGTAGTTTGGCCGGCAAAGCCAAGTGTCCTGATCTACTGAAGATCCCGCGGATATTTGGCTTTGCCGACAGGCAGGATGGTCCACCATTTTTATCCATTGTTACGACGATGATGTCGTGATTCCACTGACTTTCTGATTGATCAAATACCGGAGCGACGATGACCTACTCATTTACCGAGAAAAAGCGCATCCGCAAGAGCTTTGCGAAGCGTGACACGGTGCTCGAGGTACCTTACCTTCTGGCTACCCAGCTCGACTCCTTCCGTGATTTCCTGCAGCAAGGAATCACACCGGCCCAGCGTCGCCCTCAGGGTCTGCAGGCAGCCTTCTCGACGATCTTCCCGATCACGTCGCATTCGGGCAATGCCCGTCTGGAATTCGTCAGCTATAACCTGGCCGAGCCCGCATTTGATGTGCGCGAGTGTCAGCAGCGTGGTTTGACCTTTGCGTCTGCCCTGCGCGCCCGTGTGCGCCTGGTGATTCTCGATCGCGACACTGGCGACATTAAGGAAGTTAAGGAACAGGAAGTCTACATGGGCGAAATTCCGCTAATGACAGACACGGGCTCCTTTGTGATCAATGGTACCGAGCGAGTGATCGTCAGCCAGCTGCATCGTTCGCCGGGCGTCTTCTTCGAGCACGATCGCGGCAAGACGCACTCATCAGGCAAGTTGCTCTTCTCGGCCCGCGTCATTCCTTACCGCGGCTCTTGGGTGGATTTCGAATTTGACCCGAAAGACACGCTGTTTTTCCGTGTCGACCGCCGCCGCAAGATGCCGGTCACAACGCTGCTGCGCGCACTGGGTATGAGCGACGAAGAAATTCTTGGTCGTTTCTTTGAGTTCGACCAGTTCTCGCTAGGCAAGAAAATTGAATTTGCGCTGGTGCCGGAACGCCTGCGTGGCGAAGTCGCTCGTTTTGATATCTGCGATAAGGCCGGCAAGGTCATTGTTCCGAAAGATAAGCGCATTACGGCGCGACATATCCGTGAGCTGGATGCGGCTGGTCTGAAGAGCATTGTCGTACCGGAAGAGTTTCTGGTTGAACGCATCCTGGCCAAGGACGTGATCAATCCGGAAACTGGTGAAATCATTGCTAAAGCCAATGAAGAAATCGATGGCACGCTGCTAGCCAAACTGCAGGAAGCGGGTGTGGAAACTATCCAGACCCTCTACATTAATGATTTGGATCGCGGCGCCTTCATTGCCAACACGCTGCGCGCCGATGAAACCCGTGATCGCACGGCTGCACGTGTCGCCATCTACCGCATGATGCGTCCGGGGGAGCCGCCCACTGAAGAAGCGGTCGAGATTCTCTTCAATGCTTTGTTCTACTCGGATGATCGCTACGATCTGTCGGGCGTTGGTCGTATGAAGTTCAATCGTCGTATGGGGCGGACTGACATCACTGAATCCAAGGTGATGATGACTTCGCTGCCGTCAAAGACAGACGAGATCGTGGCCTATCTGGCTGAGCGTAATGGCGTCCGTGTGTCGCTGGTTGCTGATCAGCTGGCGGAAATGCAGTTTGGTCCGCGTGCTGCTGCCGAAAACCTCACTGAAGCTGAAGCCCAGGAAGTGGCCGCTAAACTGAATGGTATGGGTGTCAAGACCGAGATCCGCGAACAGCTCACACTGTCGCCGCGCGACCTCATCGATGCGATCGACATTCTGGTTGAGCTACGCAATGGCCGCGGTGAAATCGATGATATCGATCACTTGGGTAATCGTCGCGTGCGTTCGGTCGGTGAGCTGGCCGAAAACCAGTTCCGTGCCGGCCTGGCCCGTGTGGAACGTGCCGTTAAAGAACGTCTGAATCAGGCCGAATCCGACAACCTGATGCCGCATGACCTCATCAATGCAAAGCCGATCTCGGCTGCGATCAAGGAGTTCTTCGGCTCTAGCCAGTTGTCGCAGTTCATGGACCAGACGAACCCGCTATCGGAAATTACCCACAAGCGCCGTGTATCAGCTCTGGGCCCGGGCGGTCTGACCCGTGAGCGTGCTGGCTTTGAAGTCCGTGACGTCCACCCGACGCACTATGGCCGTGTGTGCCCGATCGAAACGCCGGAAGGTCCGAATATTGGTCTGATCAACTCGCTGGCACTGTATGCCCGCGTTAACGAGTACGGCTTTATTGAAACACCGTATCGCAAGGTGGTTGATGGCCATGTCACCGCCGAAATCAACTACCTGTCGGCGATTGAAGAAGGCCAGTACGTCATCGCCCAGGCGAATGCCGAAGTCGATGCTGCTGGCAAGCTGACTGATGAACTGGTCACCTGCCGCCACAAGGGCGAAGCCCTGCTCGAACCGGCATCGGCCGTTCAGTATATGGACGTGGCGCCGTCGCAGATCGTTTCAGTTGCTGCCTCGCTGGTGCCGTTCCTCGAGCACGATGACGCCAACCGCGCACTGATGGGTGCCAACATGCAACGTCAGGCCGTGCCTTGCCTGAGCCCCGAAAAACCGGTGGTCGGCACAGGTATCGAGCGCACCGTTGCCGTTGACTCGGGTACGGCAATCGTTGCTCGCCGTGGCGGTGTGGTCGATTACGTCGATGCCGGTCGTATCGTGATTCGCGTCAACGATAACGAAGCGCTGGCCGGTGAGGTCGGTGTCGACATCTACAACCTCGTCAAGTACACCCGATCCAACCAGAACACCAACATCAACCAGCGTCCGATCGTTCGCGTCGGTGACAAGCTGGCCAAGGGTGACGTGGTTGCCGACGGCGCATCGACCGACCTGGGCGAACTCGCCCTGGGTCAGAACATGCTCATCGCGTTCATGCCCTGGAATGGCTACAACTACGAAGACTCGATCCTCATCTCCGAGCGTGTGGTGGCTGAAGACCGCTTCACGTCGGTGCACATCGAAGAGCTGACGGTGGTTGCCCGTGACACCAAGCTGGGACCGGAAGAAATCAGCCGTGATATCCCGTCGCTCGGCGAATCGCAACTATCGCGTCTGGATGAGTCGGGTATCGTTTACATTGGCGCCGAAGTCGAAGCCGGTGACGTGCTCGTCGGCAAGGTAACCCCGAAGGGTGAAACCCAGCTGACGCCGGAAGAAAAACTCCTGCGCGCCATCTTCGGTGAAAAAGCCTCGGATGTGAAAGACACCAGTCTGCGCGTGTCGTCGGGTATTGCCGGCACCGTGATCGACGTCCAGGTCTTTACCCGTGAAGGCATCGAGCGCGATAAGCGTGCGCAGTCGATCATCGACGATCAGCTGCGTCACTACAAACTGGATCTGGCCGATCAGCTGCGCATTGTTGAACGTGATGCCTTCGAGCGTGTGGCCCGTCTGATCATTGGCAAGGTTGCCAACGGCGGCCCGAAAAAGCTGGCCAAGGGCAGCGCCATTGATCGTGCCTATCTGGATACCGTTGATCCACATCAGTGGTTCGATATCCGTGTTGCGGATGATGAAGTCGCCACCCAGCTGGAAGCGCTGCGCGAAGGTATCGAGCAGACCCGCAAGGGCTTTGATGCCGCGTTCGAAGAGAAGCGCAAGAAACTGACGCAGGGCGACGAACTGCCGCCGGGTGTGCAGAAAATGGTTAAGGTCTACCTGGCCGTTAAGCGTCGTCTGCAGCCGGGTGACAAGATGGCCGGTCGTCACGGTAACAAAGGGGTGGTATCACGCATTGTGCCGGTGGAAGACATGCCGCACATGGCGGATGGTCGCCCCGTGGATATCGTGCTGAACCCGCTGGGTGTGCCGTCCCGTATGAACGTGGGACAGGTACTCGAAACCCACCTGGGCTGGGCTGCCATGGGCCTGGGGCGTCGCATTGACGAAATGCTGCGCGCCGAGCGCAACATCCAGGAAGTGCGCCAGTTCCTCGACAAGATCTACAACCAGAGTGGCCGTGCTGCCGAGCTGAACACGCTGTCGGATGACGAAGTCATGAAGTTGGCACAGAACCTGCGCCGCGGTGTGCCGTTCGCTACCCCGGTGTTTGATGGTGCTGCCGAAGCCGAGCTGAACGCCATGCTTGATCTGGCTTACCCGGATCAGGTTGCCCGCGACTTGAAACTGACGTCGACCCGCACTCAGATCGAACTGGTCGATGGTCGCACCGGCGAAACCTTCGAACGTCCGGTCACGGTCGGCTACATGCACATCCTCAAGCTGCATCACCTGGTGGATGACAAGATGCATGCCCGCTCGACCGGTCCGTACTCCCTCGTCACCCAGCAGCCGCTGGGTGGTAAGGCGCAGTTCGGTGGTCAGCGTTTCGGTGAAATGGAGGTCTGGGCATTGGAAGCCTACGGTGCATCGCATGTACTGCAGGAAATGCTCACGGTGAAGTCGGATGACGTCTCCGGCCGTACCAAGATGTATGAAAACATCGTTAAGGGTGATCACAAGATCGAAGCCGCTATGCCGGAATCGTTCAACGTGCTCGTTAAGGAAATCCGCTCGCTGGGTATCGACATCGACCTCGAGCGTCACTGAGACATCACTGCAACACCGGCGATGCGCTGCCGCGATAGCGGCGGCGCATCAAAAGAATCTGGATTTACTCCGTCTGGGAGAAAAGCATGAAAGCGTTACTGGATCTGTTCAAGCAGGTAGGACCGGAAGAAGAATTTGATGCGATCACCATCGGGCTGGCATCGCCCGAGAAGATTCGCTCGTGGTCCTATGGCGAGGTCAAGAAGCCTGAAACCATCAATTACCGCACGTTCAAGCCCGAGCGTGACGGCCTGTTCTGTGCCAAGATCTTTGGCCCGGTCAAGGATTACGAATGCCTGTGTGGCAAGTACAAGCGCCTCAAGCATCGTGGTGTGATCTGTGAGAAGTGTGGCGTTGAAGTTACGCTGGCCAAAGTGCGTCGTGAGCGCATGGCGCACATCGAACTGGCCAGCCCGGTTGCCCACATCTGGTTCCTGAAGTCGCTGCCGTCGCGTCTGGGGATGGTGCTCGACATGTCGCTGCGCGACATCGAACGCGTGCTCTATTTCGAAGCCTTTGTGGTCGTCAACCCGGGCATGACCCCGCTGCAACGCGGCCAGATCATGACCGAAGACGATTACAACGCCAAGGTTGAAGAGTTCGGTGACGAATTCGACGCCATGATGGGCGCTGAAGGTATCCGTGAAATGCTGCGCACGCTCAACCTCGACCGGGAAGTCGAGCGTCTGCGTGAAGAGCTGGCCGCTTCCGGTTCGGAAGCCAAGAGCAAGAAGCTGACCAAGCGCCTGAAGGTGCTGGAAGCATTCCAGCGTTCCGGTATCAAGCCGGAATGGATGATCCTCGAAGTCCTGCCGGTGCTGCCGCCAGATCTGCGCCCCCTGGTGCCGCTGGACGGTGGCCGTTTCGCCACCTCCGATCTGAACGATCTGTATCGTCGCGTCATCAACCGTAACAACCGCCTCAAGCGCCTGCTCGAACTGCGTGCACCAGACATCATCGTCCGTAACGAAAAGCGCATGCTGCAGGAATCCGTGGATTCGCTGCTCGACAACGGTCGCCGTGGCAAGGCCATGACCGGTGCCAACAAACGTCCGCTGAAATCGCTGGCTGACATGATCAAGGGTAAGGGCGGTCGCTTCCGTCAGAACCTGCTGGGTAAGCGCGTCGACTACTCGGGCCGTTCGGTCATCGTGGTCGGCCCGCAGCTCAAGCTGCATCAGTGTGGTCTGCCCAAGCTGATGGCGCTGGAACTGTTCAAGCCCTTCATCTTCAACCGCCTGGAAAACATGGGTCTCTCGACCACCATCAAGCAGGCCAAGAAGATGGTAGAAAACGAAGAGCCGATCGTCTGGGATATCCTCGAAGAAGTCATTCGCGAGCACCCGGTCATGCTGAACCGTGCCCCGACCCTGCACCGCCTGGGTATCCAGGCGTTCGAGCCGGTACTGATCGAAGGCAAAGCCATTCAGCTGCACCCGCTGGTCTGTGCCGCCTTTAACGCCGACTTCGATGGTGACCAGATGGCCGTTCACGTGCCGCTGTCGCTCGAAGCCCAGATGGAGGCACGCACCCTGATGCTGGCCTCGAACAACGTGCTGTCGCCCGCTAACGGCCAGCCGATCATCGTGCCATCCCAGGATATTGTGCTGGGTCTGTACTACGCCACCCGTGAGCGCATCAATGCCAAGGGCGAAGGCATGTTGTTTGCCGACGTCGCTGAAGTCGAACGCGCCCTGGCGCTGAAAGAACTGGATCTGCACGCCAAGATCACGGTACGCCTGAACGAATGGCAGCCGAAGGAATCGGGTGAGGGTTGGGTTGAAGTCACCAACCGTTACAACACCACGGCTGGTCGTGCGCTACTGTCGCAGATTCTGCCGAAGGGTCTGCCGTTCAAGGCCATCGATAAGGCGCTGAAGAAGAAAGAAATCTCGAAGCTGATCGATGAATCCTTCCGCCGTTGCGGCCTGAAGGAAACGGTCGTGTTCGCCGACAAGCTGATGCAGAACGGTTTTAAACTGGCCACGCGTGCCGGGATCTCGTTTGCCTCCTGCGATATGCAAGTGCCGGCCGAGAAAGTCGACATCCTTAATGCTGCCCGCGAAGAGATCAAGGAGATCGAATCGCAGTACACCAACGGTCTGGTGACCGTCGGCGAACGCTACAACAAGGTCGTCGATATCTGGGGTCGCGCTGGTGACCAGGTCGCCAAGGTCATGATGGAGCGTCTGGGTAAAGAAGATGTGGTCGATGCCGAAGGCAAGACCGTCAAGCAGGAATCCTTCAACTCCATCTACATGATGGCGGACTCCGGCGCTCGTGGTTCGGCAGCCCAGATCAAGCAGCTGGCCGGTATGCGTGGTCTGATGGCCAAGCCGGACGGTTCGATTATCGAAACACCGATCTACTCGAACTTCCGTGAAGGTCTGAACGTTCTCGAGTACTTCATCTCGACGCACGGTGCCCGTAAGGGTTTGGCCGATACGGCGCTGAAGACTGCGAACTCGGGTTACCTGACCCGTCGTCTGGTCGATGTGACGCAGGATCTGGTGATCATTGAAGATGATTGTGGCACTGAAAACGGTTTCGTTGTGCGTGCCCTGATCGAAGGGGGTGAAGTCATCGAGCCGCTGCGTGACCGCATCCTTGGCCGCGTGACCGCCGCTGACGTGATCCATCCTGAAACCCAGGAAACCATGGTCGAAACCGGCACCATGCTCGATGAAGATCTGTGCGATCTGATCGATCAGGCCGGTGTGGATGAAGTTAAAGTCCGTACACCGCTGACCTGTGACACCCGCTACGGTCTGTGCGCCAAGTGCTATGGCCGAGATCTGGGTCGCGGCTCGATGGTGAACGCCGGCGAGGCCGTGGGCGTGATCGCGGCGCAGTCGATCGGTGAGCCAGGTACCCAGCTGACCATGCGTACCTTCCACGTCGGTGGTGCCGCATCGCGCGCTGCCGTCGCCTCGACTGTAGAAAACAAGAGTGCGGGTGTGGTCCGTTTCTCGGCACTCATGCGCTATGTGACCAACGCCCGCGGCGAAAAGATCGTCATTACGCGTTCGGGCGAAGTGCTCATCACCACCGAACACGGCCAGGAGCGCGAGCGTCACAAGGTGCCGTACGGGGCCACCCTGATGGTGTCCGATGGTGATGTCATCAAGGCCGGTACCAAGTTGGCCAACTGGGACCCGCATACCCGTCCGATCATTACCGAGTACGCCGGTACTGTCCGCTTCGAACACGTTGAAGAGGGTGTGACCGTCGCCAAGCAAATGGATGATGTGACCGGCCTGGCAACGCTGGTCGCCATCGATCCGAAGCGCGGTGGCAAGGCCCAGAACAAGGGTCTGCGTCCGCAGGTCAAACTGCTTGACGCCAACGGCAATGAAGTCCGTATTGCCGGCTCCGAACACCCGGTGGCCATCGCCTTCCAGGTCGGTTCGATTATCAGCGTCACTGATGGTCAGCAGGTCGGTGTGGGTGATGTGCTGGCCCGTATGCCGCAGGAATCAGCCAAGACCCGTGATATTACCGGTGGTCTGCCGCGGGTGGCCGAGTTGTTTGAAGCCCGTACCCCGAAAGACGCCGGCATGCTGGCGGAAGTCACTGGTACCGTCTCGTTCGGTAAGGACACCAAGGGCAAGCAGCGCCTGGTGTTGACGGATCTCGAGGGTAATGACCACGAGTTCCTGATCCTGAAGGATAAGCACGTGCTGGTGCACGATGGTCAGGTCGTCAACAAGGGCGAACTGATTGTCGACGGTGAACCGGATCCGCAGGACATCCTGCGCCTGAAGGGAATCGAAGAGCTGGCCCGTTACATCACGGACGAAGTGCAGGACGTTTACCGTCTGCAGGGCGTGAAGATTAACGACAAGCACATCGAAGTGATCGTTCGCCAGATGTTGCGCCGGGTCCAGATCACCGATCCGGCGGATTCGTCGTACATCAAGGGTGAACAGGTCGAGCGTTCGGAAGTCTTCATCACCAACGACGCCCTGCGTGCCGAAGGCAAGCGTGAAGCCGAATTCGAACCGGTGCTGCTGGGTATCACCAAGGCCTCGCTGTCGACCGATTCGTTCATCTCGGCCGCGTCCTTCCAGGAAACCACCCGTGTTCTGACCGAAGCCGCCATCATGGGCAAGCGCGACGATCTGCGTGGTCTTAAGGAAAACGTCATTGTGGGTCGCCTCATCCCGGCAGGTACGGGTCTGGCCTACCACGCTTCACGTCGCAACCAGTCGGCCGCCGCCGCGCTGGACGATGTATTCGAGCCGGTCGAAGCAGTGGCCGTCGAAGAAAGCCTTGTGGCAGAAACTCCGGCAGCCGATGTTGCCGAAGGCGACGCCGCCAACTGATTCAGGGGTGGCAACCGGCTGGTCCGGTTGCCTTGCCCCGGGTCAACCCGGGCTCTAGGTTGACGGAATGCCCCGCGCTGGTTTATCATTGCGGGTTTCTCCGGCCAAACCGCTCGGTTTTCGTGCGGCACGCTGGTTTTGATACGGCGTGACCGTGGTTTGCTGGGCCATCCCGCTGGGATGTGACCGCAATTTATTGTAGGAACAAGGGTGGTTTTGCCGCCCGGATTTATTGGGGATTTTAGATATGCCAACCATTAATCAGCTCGTGCGTAAGCCGCGCGTCAAGGTTGAGGCCAAGAACAAGGTTCCGGCCCTCGAAGCTTGTCCGCAAAAGCGTGGTGTCTGCACTCGCGTGTACACCACGACGCCGAAAAAGCCGAACTCTGCGCTGCGTAAAGTGTGCAAGGTTCGTCTGACCAACGGTTTCGAAGTGATTTCGTACATCGGTGGTGAAGGCCACAACCTGCAGGAACACTCGGTTGTTCTGATTCGCGGTGGTCGTGTGAAGGATTTGCCGGGTGTGCGTTACCACACCGTCCGTGGCTCGCTGGATACCCAGGGCGTCAAGGATCGTAAGCAGTCCCGTTCGAAGTACGGCGCCAAGCGCCCCAAAGCTGCTTAAGACCCGCGGTCTAAGCCAGCTGCCTTACTGTTTACTGAAAGGTCGTAACCATGCCTCGTCGTCGCGAAGTACCCAAGCGTGACATTCTGCCGGATCCGAAGTTCGGCAATGTTGACGTTTCCAAGTTTGTTAACGTTCTGATGATCTCCGGCAAGAAGTCGGTCGCTGAGCGCACCATCTATGGCGCCTTTGACCAGATCACCAACAAAGGTGGCCGTGATCCGCTGGAAGTCTTTTCCCAGGCGCTGAACAACGCCAAGCCGATGGTGGAAGTCAAGTCCCGCCGCGTTGGTGGTGCCAACTATCAGGTGCCGGTTGAAATCCGTCCGTCGCGTCGTATGGCGCTGGCCATGCGCTGGATCCGTGACGCTGCCCGCAAGCGCTCGGAAAAGTCGATGGGTGCCCGTCTGGCTGCAGAACTGGTTGAAGCTGCGGAAAACCGTGGCGGTGCCGTCAAGAAGCGTGATGAAGTCCACCGTATGGCAGAAGCCAACAAGGCCTTCTCGCATTTCCGCTTCTAAGCTCATTGTTTCTTATTTTGTAAAGGTTGTATCGTGGCTCGCAAGACACCCATCGAACGCTATCGCAATATTGGTATTAGTGCCCACATCGACGCCGGTAAGACGACGACGACCGAGCGGATCCTTTTCTACACCGGTGTGAACCACAAAATCGGCGAAGTGCACGATGGTGCCGCGACGATGGACTGGATGGAGCAGGAGCAGGAGCGCGGTATTACCATTACCTCGGCTGCGACCACCTGTTTCTGGAAGGGCATGGATGCATCGCGTCCGGAACACCGTATCAACATTATTGATACCCCGGGACACGTCGACTTCACGATTGAAGTCGAGCGCTCGATGCGCGTTCTGGATGGTGCGGTCATGGTTTACTGTGCCGTCGGTGGCGTGCAGCCGCAGTCGGAAACCGTGTGGCGTCAGGCCAACAAGTACCAGGTGCCGCGTCTGGCCTTCGTGAACAAGATGGACCGCTCCGGTGCCAACTTCTTCAAGGTCGTTGAGCAGATGAAGACCCGTCTCAAGGCGAACCCAGTGCCGATCGTGATCCCCATCGGCGCTGAAGACACCTTCGAAGGCGTCGTTGACCTCATCAAGATGAAAGCCATCTACTGGGACGAAGCCTCCCAGGGTATGAAGTTCGACTACCGCGACATCCCGGCTGAGCTGGCTGATGAAGCCGCCACCTGGCGCGAACAGATGCTCGAAGCTGCGGCAGAGGCCTCGGAAGATCTGATGAATGCCTATTTGGAAAATGGCGACCTGACTGAAGCGGAAATCATGCTGGGTCTGCGTACCCGTACGATCGCCAGCGAAATCCAGCCGATGCTGTGTGGTACTGCGTTCAAGAACAAGGGCGTGCAGCGCATGCTCGACGCTGTTCTGGATCTGATGCCGTCGCCAATCGACATTCCGCCGGTGGAAGGCGAACTGGAAAACGGTCAGCCGGCTACCCGTAAGGCCGATGACAGCGAGAAGTTCTCGGCGCTGGCATTCAAACTGATGACCGACCCGTTCGTGGGTCAGCTCACGTTCGTGCGCGTTTACTCGGGTATTCTGAACTCAGGCGACACCATCTACAACCCAGTCAAGCAGCGTAAAGAGCGTATTGGCCGTATTCTGCAGATGCACGCTAACGAGCGTGAGGAAATCAAGGAACTGCGCGCCGGCGATATCGCCGCTTGCGTGGGCATGAAGGAAGTCACCACGGGCGAAACCCTGTGTGATCCGGATGCCGTCATCACCCTGGAGCGCATGGAGTTCCCGGAGCCGGTGATTCACGTTGCCGTCGAACCGAAGACCAAGGCCGACCAGGAAAAAATGGGTATCGCCCTGTCGCGTCTGGCCCAGGAAGATCCGTCGTTCCGTGTTCGTACCGATGAAGAATCGGGTCAGACCATTATCTCGGGTATGGGCGAACTGCACCTCGAGATCATCGTTGACCGTATGAAGCGCGAGTTCGGTGTGGAAGCCAACGTCGGTGCACCGCAGGTGGCCTACCGTGAAACCATCCGCAAAACCATTGACGATGCCGAAGGCAAGTTCGTCAAGCAGTCGGGCGGTCGTGGTCAGTACGGTCACGTGGTCCTCAAGATCGAGCCGAACGAACCGGGCAAGGGCTATGAGTTCGTTGACGCTATCAAGGGTGGTGTGGTGCCGCGCGAATACATTCCGGCGGTTGACAAGGGTCTGCAGGACACCATGCCGAACGGCGTGCTGGCCGGCTTCCCGATTGTTGACGTCAAGTGTACCCTGCACTTCGGTTCGTACCACGATGTGGACTCGAACGAAAACGCCTTCAAGATGGCCGCATCGATGGCCTTTAAGGAAGGTATGCGTCGCGCCAGCCCGGTTCTTCTTGAGCCGATGATGGCCGTTGAAGTTGAAACGCCGGAAGACTACATGGGTAACGTCATGGGTGACCTGTCGGGTCGCCGTGGCATTGTCCAGGGTATGGATGACATTCCGGGCGGCATGAAGGCCATTAAGGCTGAGGTGCCCCTGGCCGAAATGTTCGGTTACTCGACGCAGCTGCGTTCGCTGACTCAGGGTCGTGCGACGTACTCGATGGAGTTCAAGCACTACAACGAAGCGCCGAAGAATGTGGCTGACGCCATCATCAACAAGAAGTAATCTCGAATTCTGAAACTCTGAACTTTTAAGGAAATAACATGGCAAAGGGTAAGTTTGAACGTACAAAGCCGCACGTAAACGTGGGCACGATTGGTCACGTTGACCATGGTAAGACGACACTGACGGCAGCGATCGCTACTGTGCTGGCATCGAAGTTTGGTGGCGAAGCGAAGGCTTACGACCAGATTGACGCAGCGCCGGAAGAAAAGGCCCGCGGCATTACGATTAACACCGCGCACGTTGAATACGAGACCGAAGGTCGCCACTACGCCCACGTTGATTGCCCGGGCCACGCCGACTACGTCAAGAACATGATTACCGGTGCTGCCCAGATGGACGGCGCCATTCTGGTGTGCTCGGCCGCTGACGGCCCCATGCCGCAGACCCGTGAACACATCCTGCTGGCCCGCCAGGTTGGCGTGCCATACATCATCGTCTTCCTGAACAAGTGCGACATGGTGGATGATGCTGAGCTGCTCGAACTGGTTGAAATGGAAGTTCGCGAACTTCTGTCGAAGTACGACTTCCCGGGTGACGACGTGCCCATCATCAAGGGTTCGGCACTGAAGGCCCTCGAAGGCGACCAGAGCCCGATCGGCGAACCGGCCATCATGGAACTGGCAGCAGCTCTGGATAGCTACATTCCGACACCGGAACGCGCCGTTGATCTGCCGTTCCTGCTGCCCATCGAAGACGTCTTCTCGATCTCGGGTCGCGGTACCGTCGTCACCGGTCGTGTTGAGCGCGGTATCGTCAAAGTTGGCGAAGAACTCGAAATCGTCGGCATCAAGCCGACCACCAAGACCACCTGTACCGGTGTTGAAATGTTCCGCAAGCTGCTCGACCAAGGTCAAGCCGGTGACAACGTCGGCGTCCTGCTGCGCGGCACCAAGCGCGAAGAAGTCGAGCGTGGCCAAGTGCTGTGTAAGCCGGGCTCGATCAAGCCGCACACCCACTTTGAATCGGAAGTGTACGTCCTGTCGAAAGACGAAGGCGGCCGCCACACCCCGTTCTTCAACAACTACCGTCCGCAGTTCTACTTCCGTACGACAGACGTGACCGGTGCGATCCAGCTGCCGGAAGGCACCGAGATGGTGATGCCGGGCGACAACGTCCGCATGACCGTCAAGCTGATCAACCCGATCGCCATGGAAGAAGGTCTGCGCTTCGCCATCCGCGAAGGCGGCCGTACTGTCGGCGCCGGCGTCGTCTCGAAAATTATCGAGTAACTTTTGCTGCCCATCGGAAGCCCGTTCCCTGGGTTCGGGTTTCTGAGTGGGGCTTTGCAGAAAACGTTGATTTCTGTATAGTGCGCCACTCGCTGCTCTTTGATTGTTCTTTTACTGCTCTTTGGATGTCACCATGCAAAACCAAAAGATTCGTATCCGCCTGAAGGCCTATGACTACCGTTTGATCGACCAGTCGGCCCAGGAAATCGTTGAAACCGCCAAGCGCACGGGTGCCGTGGTTCGTGGCCCGGTGCCTCTGCCGACCCGCAAGCAGCGTTTTGATATTCTGCGTTCGCCACACGTCAACAAGGCGTCGCGTGACCAGCTCGAAATCCGTACGCACCTGCGTCTGATGGACATCATCGACCCGACCGACAAAACGGTTGACGCCCTGATGAAGCTCGATCTGCCCGCTGGCGTCGACGTCGAAATCAAGTTGCAGTAATACCGGGTTCGTAGTATAGTTCTGGGCTTTCCCGGCTCCGCGTTTGCGGGGCCGCAGCAGTTTTGTTGTATCGCTTGCAGTACCTTTTGTAGTACCTATAACCGACGCCAGCCAATCGCAGCTGGTGATTAGGAGAATAACAGATGAGTCTAGGCCTTGTAGGACGCAAGGTCGGCATGACGCGCATCTTTGCTGAGGATGGTGTTTCCATCCCTGTCACAGTGCTCGATGTGTCGAACAATCGCGTCGCACAAATCAAGACGCCCGAAACGGACGGCTACGCCGCTGTTCAGGTTGCATTCGGCCAACGTCGTGCCACGCGCATGACCAAGGCGCTGAGTGGTCACCTGGCAAAAGCTGGTGTTGAGTCCTCGCGCGTTCTCAAAGAATTCACGGTTGCAGCGGATGCGCTCGACGGCTTCAAGCCGGGCGACGCGATTGCTGCGACAATTTTTGAAGCTGGTCAGAAGGTTGACGTCACGGGCGTCACGATCGGTAAGGGCTTTGCTGGCGGCATCAAACGTCACCACTTCAGCTCGAACCGTGCATCGCACGGTAACTCGGTGTCGCACAATGCGCCGGGTTCGATCGGTATGGCGCAGGATCCGGGTCGCGTTTTCCCGGGTAAGCGCATGGCCGGCCACCTCGGTGATGTTCAGCGCACTACGCAGAATCTGGAAGTGGTTCGCGTTGATGCCGAGCGTCAGCTTCTCCTCGTCAAGGGTGCCGTTCCGGGCGCCCGCGGTTCGGACGTGATCGTGCGTCCTGCCGTCAAGGCCTAAGGGGATCGTATGGAACTGAAGATTGTTAACGATCAGGGTCAGGAAGCCAGCCGTCTGCAGGCCTCCGATGCGCTGTTCGCTCGTGAATACAACGAGAATCTGGTGCACCAGCTGGTTGTGGCTTATCAGGCCAATGCCCGCAGCGCCAACTCGAAGCAGAAGGGTCGTGACGACGTTGCTCACACCACCCACAAGCCGTGGCGTCAGAAGGGTACGGGTAATGCCCGTTCCGGTATGACATCGAGCCCGATCTGGCGTGGAGGCGGTCGCGCTTTCCCGAACTCGCCGGAACAGAATTACGCTCAGAAGATCAATCGTAAGATGTACCGTGCCGGTATGGCGACGATTCTGTCGCAGCTAGTGCGTGAAGATCGTCTGGCGGTTGTTGATGCCTTCGCCGTTGAAGCCCCGAAGACCAAGCTGGTTGCCCAGAAGGTCAAGAACATGGGTCTCGATCAGGTGTTGGTGATTACGGACAACCTGGATGAAAACCTGTGGCTGTCGGCACGTAACCTGCCGAATGTCCTGGTGCTCGAAGCCAAGGAAGCCGATCCGGTTTCGCTCGTTCGCTACGCCAAAGTGCTGGTAACGCGCAACGCCGTGGCTAAGTTTGAGGAGATGTGGGGATGAACCAGGAACGACTGTTACAGGTATTGCTGGCACCCCAGGTATCCGAAAAGGCTACCTATGTTGCCGACAAGAACAACCAAGTGGTCTTCAAGGTAGCCGCTGATGCGACTAAGCCGGAGATCAAGGCGGCTGTTGAGCTGCTCTTCAAGGTCGAAGTCGATGCTGTCCAGGTCCTGAATGTCAAGGGCAAGGTCAAGCGTCGCGGTGCGATCACGGGTCGTCGTAAGGGCTGGAAGAAGGCGTTCGTCTGCCTGAAGCCGGGTCAAGAGATCCAGTTTGCTGAAGGAGGGGTGGCATAATGGCACTCGTCAAAGTCAAACCGACATCGCCCGGTCGTCGTGGCGTCGTCAAGGTTGTTAACGACAAACTGCACAAGGGTCGCCCTTTTGCTGGTTTGGTCGAAAAGCAATCGAAGAATTCCGGTCGCAATAACAATGGCCGTATTACGGTGCGTCACCAGGGTGGTGGCTCGAAGCAGCACTACCGTCTGATCGACTTCAAGCGGAACAAGGATGGTATTCCGGGCAAGATTGAACGCCTCGAGTACGACCCGAACCGTACGTCGAACATCGCCCTCGTGCTGTATGCCGATGGCGAGCGCCGCTACATCATTGCCCCGCGTGGTCTTGAAGTGGGTGCAACGATTATCAGTGGTTCGGAAGCGCCGATCAAGCCAGGCAATGCTCTGCCGATCCGTAACATTCCGGTGGGTACCACCATCCACTGTATCGAAATGATTCCGGGTAAGGGTGCTCAGATGGCCCGTTCTGCCGGTGCGTCGGTTCAGCTGATGGCCCGCGAAGGTGTCTACGCTCAGGTACGTCTGCGTTCGGGCGAAGTCCGTCGTGTGCACATCGAGTGTCGTGCCACCATCGGTGAAGTCGGTAACGAAGAACACAACCTGCGTAAGCTGGGTAAAGCCGGTGCTACGCGTTGGCGCGGTATTCGCCCAACCGTTCGCGGCGTCGCCATGAACCCGATCGATCACCCGCACGGTGGTGGCGAAGGTCGTACCGGCGAAGGTCGTGTCCCGGTCTCGCCGTGGGGTACTCCGGCTAAGGGTTATCGTACCCGTAGCAACAAGCGTACGACCAGCATGATCGTGCAGCGTCGTCACAAGAAATAAGGAATAGACCATGACTCGTTCAATGAAAAAAGGTCCGTTCGTAGACGCGCACCTCATCAAGAAGGTCGAGGCAGCGATTGCCAGCAATGACAAGCGCCCCATCAAGACCTGGTCTCGTCGTTCGACAGTGCTGCCCGAGTTCCTCGGTCTGACACTGGCGGTTCATAACGGTCGTCAGCACGTTCCCGTGTTTGTGACTGAAAACATGGTTGGCCACAAGCTTGGCGAGTTCTCCCTGACCCGTACGTTCAAGGGTCACGTGAACGCCAAGAAGGCCAAGAAGTAAGGAGCCGATGATGGAAACTCGTGCTGTACTGCGCGGCGTGCGCCTCTCGGCGCAAAAAGGCCGTCTCGTTGCAGACCTCGTTCGCGGTAAATCCGTGGGCCAGGCGCTGAACATCCTGGCGTACTCCCCGAAAAAGGGTGCCCTGATCGTCAAGAAGGTCATCGAATCAGCGATCGCCAATGCCGAGCACAATGATGGTGCCGACATTGACGAACTGATCGTTAAGACCATCTACGTTGAAAAGGGTATGGTGCTCAAGCGCTTCACTGCGCGCGCCAAGGGCCGTGGTAACCGTATCACTAAGCCGACCTGTCACGTTTTTGTGACCGTGGGCAACTAAGGAATCGCTATGGGACAGAAAATTCACCCAACTGGCTTCCGCCTCAGCGTTACCCGCGACTGGAACTCGCGCTGGTATGCCAACGATAAGGATTTCGCTGGCATGCTGGCCGAGGACAATAAAGTCCGCGTCTACCTGAAGAAGAAGCTCGCTCACGCCTCCGTGGGCAAGGTTCTGATCGAGCGTCCTGCCAAGAACGCCCGTGTAACCGTATTCTCGGCGCGTCCGGGTGTGGTTATCGGCAAGAAAGGCGAAGAAATTGATCAGCTGCGTTCGGATCTGCAAAAGATCATGGGCGTACCGGTTCACGTTTCGATCGAAGAAATCCGCAAGCCGGAAACGGATGCTCAGCTGATCGCCGACTCGATCGCGCAACAGCTGGAAAAGCGCATCATGTTCCGTCGCGCCATGAAGCGTGCAATGCAGAACGCCATGCGTCTGGGTGCCCAGGGCATCAAGATCATGAGCTCGGGTCGTCTGAATGGTGCTGAAATTGCCCGTACCGAATGGTACCGTGAAGGTCGTGTGCCCCTGCACACCCTGCGCGCCAACATCGACTACGCAACCTCGGAAGCCATGACGACCTACGGTCTGATCGGTATCAAGGTGTGGGTCTACAAGGGCGAGCATCTGGCTCCGGGCGAGCAGCCTGCTGTGGTTGAAGAACCGAAGCGTGCACCGCGTCGTCCGCGTGAAGATGATGGCAAGTCGGACCGTAAGCCGGCCGCCAAGCGTGTTAGAAAGGCAGGTGCATAATGCTGCAACCCGCACGTCGTAAATACCGTAAGGAACAGAAAGGTCGTAACACCGGCCTGGCAACTCGCGGTGCTACCGTTGCTTTTGGCGAATTCGGCCTGAAGTCAACCGATCGCGGCCGTCTGACGGCGCGCCAGATCGAAGCCGCGCGTCGCGCCATGACCCGTCACATCAAGCGTGGCGGTCGTATCTGGATCCGCGTATTCCCGGACAAACCGATCTCCAAGAAGCCTGCTGAAGTCCGTATGGGTAACGGTAAGGGCAACCCGGAGTACTACGTTGCTGAAATTCAGCCGGGTAAGGTTCTGTACGAAATGGATGGCGTCAATGAGGCGCTGGCCCGTGAAGCATTCAAGCTGGCTGCTGCCAAGCTGCCGCTGCGCACGGTCTTCGTGACTCGCCACCTGGGGTAAGAAATGAAAGCAACTGAACTCAGAAATAAATCGAACGACGAGCTCAAGCAGGAACTGCTTGAGCTGCTGAAGGCCCAGTTTTCTCTGCGCATGCAGAAGGGCACGCAGCAGCTGAGCAATACCAGCCAGCTCGGCAAGGTACGTCGCGACATCGCTCGCGTGCGCACCATTCTCCGTGAAAGGGTCTAATCATGACTGAGAAGACTGGTATGAACCGCACGCTCGTCGGCCGCGTCGTCAGCGACAAGATGCAAGAAACAGCCACCGTGCTGGTTGAGCGTCGTGTCAAGCACCCGATGTACGGCAAGATCATCGTGCGTTCGAAGAAGTATCATGCTCACAACGCCAACAACGATGCCAAGATGGGAGACCTCGTCCAGATCGTTGAATGCCGCCCAATGTCCCGCACCAAGACCTGGCAGATCGCCAAGTTGCTGGAGCGTGCAGAGGTCGTGTAAGAAAAAAAGAGGTGTAATGATGTTGCACCTCTTGCAAAGGCCGGATTTCTTCGTTATAATCCGGCCTCTTTCGCTGTAACTTTGCATCGCACAACTGTGTGGTGCGCTGTTCGGTAAGTTTTTGAAACCCAAGACTGCCCGTGCGCCATTTGCTGGTAGCGGGACAAGTTGGAGTTAATGATGATTCAGATGCAGTCGATTCTGGACGTCGCCGATAACACCGGTGCGCGTTCTGTAATGTGTATCAAAGTGCTGGGCGGCTCCAAGCGCCGTTATGCCGGCATTGGCGACATCATCAAGGTGTCGATCAAAGATGCAGCCCCCCGTGGCCGCGTGAAGAAAGGTGACGTCTACAATGCCGTCGTCGTTCGCACTGCCAAGGGTGTTCGTCGTACCGATGGTTCGCTGGTGAAGTTCGATGGCAACGCCGCCGTCCTGCTGAACAACAAGCTTGAACCGATTGGTACCCGTATCTTCGGCCCGGTGACCCGGGAGTTGCGCTCGGAGCGTTTCATGAAGATCGTTTCGCTCGCTCCTGAAGTCCTATAAGGAAGCCGCCAAATGGATAAGATTCGTAAAGGCGACGAAGTCATCGTCACCACCGGTAAGGACAAGGGCCGTCGTGGCACTGTTGTTCTCCGTGTCGATGCAGACCGCGTTGTTGTAGAAGGCATTAACCGTGTCAAGAAGGCTACCAAGCCGAACCCAATGCTGGGTACGCCAGGTGGTCTGGTCGATAAGGATATGCCGATTCAGGTTTCCAACCTGGCTCTGTGGAATGCCAAAGCAGGCAAGGGTGACCGCGTCGGCTTCAAGGTGCTCGACGATGGTCGCAAGGTTCGCGTGTTCAAGTCGAACGGCGAACAGGTTGAGGCATAAGGGGATCCGCATGTCACGTTTGCAAGATTTTTACAAGAGCTCGGTCGCCCCGGCGCTGATGAAGGAATTCGGCTTCAAGTCGCCGATGGAAGTGCCGCGCATCACCAAAATCACCCTGAACATGGGTGTGGGTGAGGCTGTTGCTGACAAGAAGGTTCTGGAACACGCAGTGTCCGACCTGACCAAGATTGCTGGCCAGAAGCCGGTGGTTACCAAGGCTCGTAAGTCGATCGCCGGCTTCAAGATCCGTGATAACTACCCGCTGGGCTGCATGGTGACCCTACGCGGTCCGCGCATGTTTGAATTCCTGGATCGTCTGGTCACCGTGGCTCTGCCGCGCGTCCGTGATTTCCGTGGTATTCAAGGCAAGGGTTTTGACGGCCGTGGTAACTACAACATGGGCGTTAAAGAGCAGATCATTTTCCCGGAAATCGAGTACGACAAGATCGATGCTCTGCGCGGGATGAATATCAGCATCACGACCACCGCGAAGAATGACAGCGAAGCCAAGGCTCTGCTGACTGCATTCAAGTTCCCTTTCAAGAATTGAGGCGATTATGGCCAAAACAGCCCTGATCAATCGTGAAGCGAAGCGTCGCGCTCTTGTCGCGAAGTTCGCCAAAAAGCGTGAAGCCCTCCAGGCAATCATCAGCGACCAGTCGCAAAGCGAAGAAGTGCGCTATGAAGCGCGCCTCAAGTTGCAGCAACTGCCGCGTAACGCTAACCCCACCCGTACCCGCAACCGCTGTCAGTTGACGGGCCGTCCCCGTGGCACCTTCCGTAAGTTCGGTCTGTGCCGTCACAAGATCCGTGAGCTCGCCTTCAAGGGAGAAATCCCGGGCGTGATCAAGGCCAGCTGGTAAGCAGGAGGATTTGATATGGCAATGAGTGATCCGATCGCCGATATGCTGACCCGCATCCGCAATGCGCAAATGGCACAAAAGCTGGTGGTGCGTATGCCCTCCTCCAAGCTGAAAGTGGCTATTGCAAAAGTGCTCAAGGATGAAGGTTACGTTGAGGATTTTGCCGTGCGTGGCGAAGCAGCCAAGCCGGAACTTGAAATTGGTCTGAAGTACTACGCTGGCCGCCCGGTTATCGAACGCGTTGAGCGCGTTTCGCGTCCTGGCCTGCGTGTCTACAAACCGTCTGCTGAGATTCCCCGCGTCATGAATGGCCTGGGCATTGCAATCGTCTCGACCCCGCAGGGTGTCATGACTGATCGTAGGGCCCGTGCAGCCAATGTCGGCGGCGAAGTGCTCTGCTACGTCGCGTAAGGGAGGGTTCGATATGTCTCGCGTAGCTAAGAATCCAGTCGCCCTACCGCAAGGTGTAGAAGTGAACGTTGCTGGTGCGCAGATCAGTATCAAGGGCCCGCTGGGCACCATGACGCTGGCGCGCAATCCGGCAGTTGACGTTGTGCTGGAAGGTTCAGAACTGAAGGTTAAAGCTGTTGCCGGTGCTGAAAATGCAGCCGCAATGTCGGGTACCACCCGTGCACTGCTGGCCAATCTGGTTAATGGCGTTTCGAAGGGTTTCGAAAAGAAACTGACCCTGGTTGGCGTGGGTTACCGCGCCCAGGCTCAGGGCGACACCCTGAATCTCTCGCTCGGTTTCTCGCACCCGGTTGCTCACAAGATGCCCGCTGGCGTCAAAGTGGAAACCCCGTCGCAAACCGAAATCCTGATCAAGGGGATCGACAAGCAACAGGTAGGTCAGGTTGCTGCCGAAATTCGTGCCTATCGCAAGCCGGAGCCATACAAAGGCAAGGGTGTGCGTTATGCCGATGAGGTCGTCATCCTCAAGGAAACCAAGAAGAAGTAAGGGTGCCTCATGAAAGATAAGAAACAGTCGCGTCTGCGCCGTGCCCGTCAGGCACGCGCTCGCATCGCCGAACTGAAGGCCGTTCGCCTGAGCGTGTTCCGCACCAACCAGCACATCTACGCCCAGGTCATCTCGGCCTGTGGTGGCAAGGTACTGGCTGCTGCTTCCACTGTTGAAACCGAACTCCGCAAGGATGTGCCGAACGGCGGTAACGTCGCTGCTGCACAAACGGTTGGCAAGCTGGTCGCTGAGCGTGCGCTCAAGGCCGGCGTTGAACAGGTTGCTTTTGACCGCTCGGGTTTCAAGTACCACGGCCGCGTTAAGGCTCTGGCTGAAGCTGCCCGTGAAAACGGTCTCAAGTTCTAAGCCGTTAGGAATCGAGGATAACTATGGCGAAAGCACAAAGTCGCAAACCGCAGCAGGCTGAAGATCGTGAAGATTCTGGCCTGCGCGAGAAGATGGTAGCCATCAATCGCGTTAGCAAGACCGTGAAGGGTGGCCGCATCATGAGCTTTGCCGCACTGACCGTGGTCGGTGACGGCGATGGTGGTGTGGGTATGGGTAAGGGCAAGGCCCGTGAAGTGCCGCTGGCAGTTCAGAAGGCCATGGAAGAAGCCCGCCGCCGCCTGTTCAAGGTATCGCTGAAGAACGGTACCGTTCAGCACACGCTGATCGGCCGTCACGGCGCAGCCAAGGTGATCATTCAGCCGGCACCGGAAGGTACTGGGATCATCGCCGGCGGTGCTGTCCGTAACGTGTTTGAAGTTGTCGGTATTACCAACGTCGTTGCCAAGTGCCTTGGCTCGACAAACCCGTACAACGTCATTCGCGCCACCCTGAACGGTCTCAAGGCCATGAACACGCCGGCAGAAGTTGCCGCCAAGCGTGGCAAGACCATCGAAGAAATTCTGGGGTAAGTCATGTCGAACAAAAAACTCAAGGTTACGCTCGTCAAGAGCGTTATCGGTACCAAGCAGGATCACCGCGCCACCGTGCGTGGTCTGGGTCTGGGCCGTGTTAACTCGACCGCTGTGCTGGAAGACACCCCGGCCGTCCGCGGCATGATTCACAAGGTTCAATACCTCGTGAAGAGCGAAAGCGTCTAAGGGGAAGTTATGGAACTCAATACCATCAAACCCGGCGCCGGTGCCAAGCACGCTGCTAAGCGTGTTGGTCGTGGCATCGGTAGCGGCCTGGGCAAAACCTCGGGCCGTGGTCACAAGGGTCAGAAGTCGCGCACGGGTGGCTATCATAAGGTTGGTTTCGAAGGCGGTCAGATGCCGCTGCATCGTCGCCTGCCGAAGCGTGGTTTCGTGTCGCTGACACGTGCCCGCGTTGCTGAAATCCGCCTGAGCGATCTGCAGAACATTCCGGTCGATGAAATCGATCTGGCGGTTTTGAAGCAGTGTGGCGTTGTTTCGACGCTGGCATTGGCTGCCAAGGTTGTCCTGTCCGGTGAACTCAGCCGCAAGGTTGTGCTCAAAGGCATCGGTGCGACCAAGGGTGCCAAGGCTGCCATCGAAGCCGCCGGTGGCAGCATCGACGCCGCGTAATAAGACAGGAACAGATCAGACATGCAGCAAAATGCACTCACGCAGGGTAGCAAGCACGGAGAACTCAAGCGTCGCTTGATGTTTCTGCTGGGCGCACTCATCGTGTATCGCATCGGCGCTCATATCCCGGTACCGGGCATTGATCCGTCGGTGCTGTCTGATCTTTTTTCGCGTCAAAAGGACGGCATCCTCGGCATGTTTAACATGTTCTCCGGGGGTGCGCTGTCCCGCTTTACCGTATTTGCCCTAGGCATCATGCCCTACATTTCGGCATCAATCATCATGCAGTTGATGACCGTCGCCAGTCCTGCATTGGAAGCCCTGAAAAAAGAAGGCCAGGCAGGTCAGCATAAGATTTCGCAGTACACCCGCTATGGCACCGTCGTTCTGGCGTTCTTCCAGGCGCTGGGTATTGCCGTTGCGCTGGAAGCGCAACCAGGCCTGGTGCTTGACCCCGGCATGGGATTCCGCCTGGAAACCGTGATTACCCTTGTGACGGGCACCATGTTCCTGATGTGGGTGGGCGAGCAGATCACGGAACGTGGTCTGGGTAATGGCATCTCCATTATTATCTTTGCAGGTATCGCCGCAGGACTGCCGGGTTCGCTGGGTGGCATTCTGGAACTGGTAAACACCGGTGCCATGAACCCACTGACCGCCATCGTGATTGTAGCGATTGTGATCGTAGTGACTGCATTCGTTGTCTTTGTTGAACGTGGCCAGCGTCGTATTCTGGTCAACTACGCCAAGCGCCAGGTTGGCAACAAGCTGTACGGTGGTCAGTCGTCATTCTTGCCGCTCAAGCTCAACATGGCCGGCGTCATCCCCCCGATTTTTGCTTCCTCGATCATCCTGTTCCCAGCAACGCTGGCCGGCTGGTTTGGTTCAGGTGAGAATATGGTCTGGCTCAAGGATATCGCAACCGGTCTGTCACCTGGTCAGCCGCTCTACATCCTGTTTTATGCTGCCGCCATCATCTTCTTCTGTTTTTTCTACACTGCCCTGGTATTTAATACCCGTGAAACCTCGGATAACCTGAAGAAGAGCGGTGCATTCATTCCCGGGATCCGTCCGGGCGAACAAACCTCGCGTTACATTGAAAAAATTCTGACCCGCCTGACCCTGATTGGTGCCATGTACATCACCATCGTGTGTCTGCTGCCGGAGTTCCTGATTCTTAAGTGGAACGTCCCGTTCTACTTTGGCGGCACCTCGCTGCTCATTATCGTAGTCGTCACCATGGACTTCATGTCCCAGGTGCAGGCGTTTGCAATGTCGCATCAATACGAAAATCTGCTCAAGAAGGCAAACTTCAAAGGCGGTTTAGGCGGTCGGTAAGAAGATGGCAAAGGAAGACCTGATCGAGATGCAGGGGGAGGTCCTAGAAAACCTTCCGAATGCAACTTTCAAGGTAAAACTGGAAAACGGATACGTGATCCACGCCTTCATCTCCGGTAAAATGCGCATGCATTACATTCGGATTCTGCCCGGTGACAAAGTCACCGTGCAATTGACCCCCTACGATCTGACCAAAGCCCGGATCACTTTCCGGTCTAAGTGAGATCTGGGGACGTTTTTTTGTTTTAAATCTCTACGCAAGAACCCGACGGAAAGCCACGGCTGGGCGGAACGTCGACATAAAGGAGTAGGTAATGAAAGTTTTGGCTTCGGTACGGCGCATTTGCCGGAACTGCAAGATCATCCGCCGCAAAGGTGTGGTGCGTGTGATTTGCACCGATCCGCGCCACAAGCAGCGTCAGGGTTAATTGCGTCGTCGACGCAATTGTTCAAGTTCAGTAGAGACTGAGGATACTCAATGGCTCGTATTGCTGGGGTAAACATTCCCAACCATCAACATGCCGAAATCGCACTGACTGCCATTTTTGGCATCGGTCGTACCCGTGCACAGAAAATCTGTGACGCTGCCGGTGTTACGCGTTCGGTCAAGATCAAAGATCTGACCGATGCTGACATGGAGCGTCTGCGTGACGAAGTCGCCAAGTTCACCGTCGAAGGTGATCTGCGCCGCGAAGTCACCATGAACATCAAGCGCCTCATGGATCTTGGCTGCTACCGTGGCTTCCGCCATCGTAAGGGTCTGCCTTGCCGTGGTCAGCGTACGCGTACCAATGCCCGTACCCGCAAGGGTCCGCGCAAGGCCGCGATCGCTGGTAAGAAGTAATCGATAAGGAAAGGCACCAGACATGGCCAAGACATCGACTAAAGTCCGTAAAAAGATTAAGAAGAACATTGCTGACGGGATCGTTCACGTTCACGCATCGTTCAACAACACCATCATCACGATCACCGATCGCCAGGGCAACGCACTGTCATGGGCGACTTCGGGCGGCGCCGGCTTCAAGGGCTCCCGTAAGTCAACCCCGTTCGCTGCTCAGGTTGCTGCCGAAGCTGCCGGTAAAGTTGCCCAGGAATGCGGCATCAAAAACCTGGAAGTCCGCATCAAGGGCCCGGGTCCGGGTCGCGAATCGGCCGTGCGTGCACTGAACGCACTGGGTATCAAGATCACTGCAATTTCGGATGTGACTCCGGTGCCGCACAACGGCTGCCGTCCTCCGAAAAAGCGCCGTATTTAAGGAGAACCTGACATGGCTCGTAATCTCGATCCGAAATGCCGTCAGTGCCGCCGCGAAGGCGAAAAGCTGTTCCTCAAGGCTGAGAAATGTTTCAGCGACAAGTGCGCCATCGAGCGCCGTGCCTACGCACCTGGCCAACACGGTCAGCGTTCGGGTGCCCGTCTGTCTGACTACGGTGTCCACCTGCGTGCCAAGCAGAAGATCCGTCGCATCTACGGCGTGCTCGAAGGCCAGTTCCGCAAGATTTTCTTCGAAGCTGATCGCCGCAAAGGTCAGACCGGTGAAAACCTGCTGCAACTGCTGGAAGCCCGTCTGGACGCTACCACCTACCGCATGGGCTTTGCCGGTTCGCGTGCCGAAGCACGTCAGCTGGTTCGCCACAACGGTATCCTCGTCAATGGCAAGCGCGTCAACATCCCGTCGTACACCCTGAAAGCCGGTGACGTCGTTGAGCTGACCGAAGCTTCGCGGGGTCAACTGCGCGTTAAGGCCGCTCTGGAAGCTGCTGAAGGCCGTGGTTTCCCCGAGTGGTTGGCGGTGGATGTCAAGGCTGGCAAGGGTACCTTCAAGGCCATGCCGCAGCGCTCTGAGCTGTCGCCGACCCTCAACGAAGGCCTCGTCATCGAACTGTATTCGAAGTAAGCCCAAAGGCTCACTGAGTTTTCAGCTTACTTTTGAATCAATAACAGGAATCGCTCATGCAAGGAAATGCACTATTAAAGCCGCGCAGCATCGATGTCCAGACCATCTCTCCGGTTCACGCCAAGGTGGTCATGGAGCCGTTCGAGCGTGGTTATGGTCATACGCTGGGTAATGCCCTGCGTCGCATCCTGCTGTCGTCGATGGATGGCTATGCGCCGACCGAAGTCAAGATCGATGGCGTTGTCCACGAATACTCGACGATCGATGGCGTGCAGGAAGATGTTGTTGACCTGATGCTCAATCTGAAGGGCGTTGTGTTCAAGCTGCACAGCCGCAACGAAGTGGTGCTCAAGGTCAGCAAATCGGGTGAAGGCATCGTGCGTGCTTCGGATATCGAAGTGCCGCATGACGTTGAGATCATCAATCCGGATCACGTGCTTGCCCACCTGCAAGGTGGCAAGCTGGATATGGAAATCAAGGTCGAAAAGGGCCGTGGTTACGTGCCTGCCAACCAGCGCAAGCAAGCCGAAGAGCACAAGGTCATTGGTCATCTGATGCTGGATGCCAGCTTCAGCCCGCTCCGTCGTGTTGCTTATTCGGTTGAAGCCGCCCGTGTGGAACAGCGCACCGATCTCGATAAGCTGGTCATGGACATTGAAACCAACGGTGTCATTGATCCAGAAGAAGCCGTGCGCATTGCCGCCCGCATCCTCATCGACCAGATGTCACTGTTTGCTGACCTCGAAGGCACTTCCAACGGTGCTGATGGTGGTAAGGCAACGCAGATTGATCCGGTCCTGCTCAAGCCGGTCGATGATCTGGAGCTGACTGTGCGTTCGGCAAACTGCCTGAAGGCCGAGAACATCTACTACATCGGCGATCTCATTCAGCGTACTGAAAACGAGCTGCTGAAGACCCCGAATCTGGGTCGCAAGTCGCTTAACGAAATCAAGGATGTGCTCGCTTCGCGCGGTCTCACCCTAGGTATGCGTCTCGACAACTGGCCGCCAGCCGGTCTCGAGCGTAACTGATCGCCGGATTAACGAAAGGAACTCACCATGCGTCACCGTCACGGTCTTCGCAAACTGAACCGCACCAGCAGCCACCGTCTGGCCATGCTGCGCAACCTGACTAACGCCCTGCTGCGTCACGAAGCTATCCGCACGACTGTGCCGAAGGCCAAGGAACTGCGTCGCGTTGTCGAACCGATCATCACTCTGGCCAAAGTCCCGACGGTTGCCAATCGTCGTCTGGCTTTTGCCCGTCTACGTGATCGTGAAATGGTGGTCAAGCTCTTCAATGAGCTCGGCCCACGCTACCTGGCTCGCAACGGTGGTTACACCCGTATCCTCAAAGCCGGCTTCCGTCCGGGCGACAATGCACCGATCGCCTACATGGAATTGGTTGACCGTCCGGAAGTGACTGAAGCGGTTGAAACTGAACAGGCTGCTGCCTAACCAAAAGTTAAGTCGCCACCTAATAAAAAACCCAGCTTAGGCTGGGTTTTTTATTGGTGCATAGCAAAGAAATTCAAAGTTTACGATTAAAAGTTACTCTGTAGATTTGTGCCTGGTCATTGCTCGATTCTGAAATCGTTGCATTGTGAACCTTAGCGAATTGGTGGATGATTTTTAGACCCAGCCCTGATGAGTAAGTCCCTTCTGCTGGACCAACCGCCTGTATCTGGCTAGCAGGTCTGTGAGAAAAAGCGCTAAGCGTATTTTCAACATAAAGCAATACGTGCTCGTCTTGAATTGTAATCCCGAGTTTGATGGTGCCGGCGCCGTGCCGAATTGCATTGTCAATCAGGTTATATATAAGTCTTGTTAATGCCACCGGCTTGTACATAATGATTGCTGGCGTATGATCAGTCTGCAAATCAATTGTTACGCCGGCACGAGCATAATTATTATGAATCTCCGTGATGAGTGAGTTTACATTTCCTTCTATCCAGGGCTCGATTACCTCACGGTTAAGTTTTGAAAGCTCGATAAACTGGTTCAAAAAAAGACCCATTTCAGAAACATCTTCTAGAAGAGATTCAACCGCAGCGGGGCTTTTGCTTTTAATGAGTTCTAATCCAATGCCAAGTCGACTTAATGGGGTGCGTAAATCATGGGCAATCGACTCAAGAATTTGTTCTCTGTCCGAAATCATTGCATCAAGCGCGACCCTCATATCATTGAGCGTGTTTGAAAGCACCCGGATTTCTGGCGAGGAATTTTCATCGACTTCTATACGATGTAATTCATCTCCAAGTGCGAGCAGCGTTGCCTGATCGGAAAGATTCTGTAGTGGAGTCGTAATTCGCGTGGCAATCCAATAGGCGGCAATAGCGCTTTGCAACAAGAGCGAAATGAATAACAAACTCAGGATGAATGAGAAGTGATATTTGCCGACACCTTGAAAAAAAACGGTCGGCGAGTTATTTTCGGCCGAAGTAACGCTGATGGTCGGGGTGGTTTGATTTGAGAATGACGCGGTTAAATGTCCTGCTGAAATCTCATTGATACTGTTGACGATGGCGCGAAACCCCGGGTATTGGAGCGTATCCACATGTTCAAGCGGCTTGTCAATTATGCCTATGTTAGGGAGTTGAGCGATAGCAGCTTGGTATCTCAACAACCCTTTGGTGCCTGTCTCTGCACTAATTTGTTGAATAGCTTTTGTTATGCCAATCATAACGCTGGCGAAGTTGTAACCGAATGTTTGTTGTGCAGCAAATGCAACTAATCCTATGAGGATAATCTGGTTGATAAATAAAGCCCCTGCAAACCAGAGCCAGAAACTGCTGAAAATTTTGAGACGGCGCTTTAAACTTATTCTTGCCATCATGACTCTGTATGACGCGGATACTCGAGGAACATATACCCTTTATTCCTGATTGTCTGAATATACGGCAGACCATCTGACCTCAGGCCTAACTGTTTACGAATTCTTGAGACAAAGACATCGATGGTGCGTTCATCGGGAAAGGCTTCTCGGTCATGTAGCTCTTGAGTTATCGTCGTTCGATCGACGGTTTGTGCTCGCTGTTCTATCAGAATTTTGAGAATAGCTAACTCCGTTGGACTCAAACGCACTGTTTGATTGCGGTATGTCAGTCGCGGCAGCCGCCCATCAAAAATGAAATCATCAAATGCGAGTACTGAAGGCGGTGGCTTAGGTTTAGTTATTGGTACATGAGCATGCCGCCGAAGAACAGCCCTTATGCGGGCCAGCAATTCCAAGGCATTAAAAGGCTTGGGTACATAATCGTCAGCGCCAAACTCCAGACCCTGAATTCGATCCACATCTTCTGAGCGCGCAGTAAGCATAATAATCGGGGTGAAGTCGTCGGCGTTGCGGAGCCGCTGGCAAATTTCTAGGCCAGACTCTCCGGGCATATTGACGTCGAGAATCAGAAGACTGAAAGAGCGGCTTTGTAGGGCTTCATCGAGCGCTTTGCCGCCGTTAACGCTAAGAGTTTCATAGCCATGTCTGGCTAAAAACTCGACCATCAAAGCGCGCAATCTTGCATCGTCATCGACAACTAAAATCGAGCTTTGCATGAGTTCTCCTGATTACGACAGAAATCATATCAGCCGGATAGCCGAGGTGCGCTTGGTATTTACAAAAATTTACAAACGCCACCTCTTTTGTTTGGTGTAATTACGTACAAGAAACTTAACTCGACCGATCATGACTCTTCATAAGTGCATTAAACGCGCATTACTTCTATGCTTTTTAGGGCATGCCTGTTTCGCATCGACTACCTTGAGCGCACAAACTCTTGCACCTGCTATTGCATGGTCTCCAGCGTACATGTATGAGGATCAGTCTTATGGCAAAGATGGTAATTTAGGAGGGCAAACAACATACTCGGTAAGTTATGAAGACTATGTCATCCCCGTATACACCTGCACATCATACCCTGGCGGTACCAATACCACGGGGGGTGCAAATCTTAATAAGACCGGTTCAGCCTTGAGCGGCAACTATGGGACCGCTGTTCTGTATACATCTTACGGCGGCAATGGTGGCGGGGGGGGGTCTAACGATAACATCGATTGTCCGCAGACCATGGCAGGTAATGGTTCGCCAGGCATGCCTGGCGGTAGCGTAATTTTTCAGTTGAACAAGGGGGATGTTAGTGCTTCAACGCTGAACATCTCCGGTATTGTTGCTATATCCAAGGGCGGAAATGGCGGTAACGGTGGCAGTAATAGCGAAAGTGGTAACGCCGGTAATGGGGCTTATGGCGGTGCGGGTGGCGCTGTACAGGTTACTAACTATGTGGGTATAACGACTACCAATAATGGTGGAGGTTATGGCATTTTTGCCCAAAGCGCAGGGGGCTATGGTGGCAGCGGTGGGTCTCAGACGCCCAACAGTATTTGGTACGTTAACGTGAGTGGTAGTGGTGGTAATGGAGGGGTCGGTTCTTCTGGTAGTAGCGTAAGCGTCACAAATTATGCTGACATTTCTACGCCGCCAGCCGTCCCGATTTTTGCACAAAGCATTGGTGGACAAGGTGGTAGCGGCGGTAGTTCGAGCGCAATTTTCAGTGGATCTGGCGGCAGTGGGGGTTATGGCGGTCCTGCTTTAACAGTTACCGTTCAGAACTCAGGCAATTTGTATGCCGCAACGGATGGTGGGTTCGGTATTTTTGCGCAATCCATGGGAGGCAGTGGCGGCAATGCAGGGGCCAAAGCTGGGTTGTATGGGTTAGGAGCCTCTGGCGGTCCGGCGGCATCGGGTGATACGGTAACCGTGACCAATAGTGGTTTAATTAATGTTAAGGCCGCCTCTTCTATCGGCGTTTTTGCCCAATCGATGGGGGGTGGTGGGGGAGCTGGTGGTTTAGCTATTGGTATGGCATCGTTGGGTGGTACGGGGGGTGGCGGTGGCGACGGTGGAAGTGTTTTTGCTGCAAACACCGGAAACATCTTCACGGGTAAAGCATGTACAGCATCAGCCCCCGGTGCTTGCTCCGGCTTAACTTACAGCGCGGCGACCTACACCAGTAATGGTGGCGGTGTCGGGCTGCTGGCACAGTCCATCGGTGGTGGTGGCGGTATCGGCGGCATGGGTATTACCGCCAGTACCAGCACCCCGGTCTCTCAGGTCAGTATGGCGTTGGGGGGTTCCGGAGGTGGCGGCGGCGATGGCAACACCGTACAAGCAATGAACACGGGCACGATAGTGACGGTAGAGGCGAATTCTCAGGGGGTATTAGCCCAGTCCATCGGCGGCGGTGGTGGCTCCGGAGGTGGTGCTGTTGATGTGGCGGTTGGATTTTCGCACGCGTTTGGGTACGCAGGTGGGAGCACGGGCGGCACGGGTGGTAACGCTAATTTGGTGGGCGTGAATTGCCCCTCTACTTCAGTTATGTGGGCATGCTCTTCTGCAACAACCAGCACGCTGGCGACTAGTGTACCCGCTGCTGGTGCTCTAATAAGCACAGCAGGTGTTGGATCTGCCGGGATTCTGGCGCAATCAATCGGCGGTGGCGGCGGAAGTGGTGGCTATGCTTTAGCCTTTTCAGCATCGGTAGGAGCCAGTGTTAATGCTTCTTATGGTGGTTCGGGTGGTTCGGGTGGTTCTGGCAACATGGTTTATGCCGCCACAGGAGGTGTAAGCATTAATACCACCGGTTCAGATTCGCCCGGCATGGTAGCGGCATCGATTGGCGGTGGCGGTGGCAATGGCGGTAATGCAGTTTCGGGATCAATGTCCGCCGGTCTCTCTTTGGGTCTGGCCATGGGTGGCACAGGTGCGACGGGTGGAGCTGGTGCCAGCGTGCAAGCGCAAAACCTGACGTCAACGATCAATGGAGTCTCTGTACCGGCAGCCCAGATCACCACCACAGGCGATCGCTCTTTCGGTATTTTGGCGCAATCCATTGGCGGCGGCGGTGGTAGCGGGGGTTCTAGTATCAGCGCCGTAGTTTCCGGCGGTGCCAGCGGTGCCGCTATCGGCCTCAGTATCGGTGGTTCTGGTGGTTCGGGTCAATCCTCGCAGTTCGCAGTACTGGATAATGACGGTGTCATTAATACATCAGGGAGTGGCTCCAGCGCACTTGTGTCGCAGACCATTGGTGGTGGGGGTGGTAACGGTGGCTTCTCTCTCTCCGCAGCGGCGACTATGTCGTTGGCGGCGAACGTTGCCATTGGCGGTTCTGGCGGTGCGGGTGGTGGTAATAGCAACGCTCAGGCCTCGGTGACTAATAGCGGTAACCTGACGACAACCGGCGGCGGTGCGGCGGCGATTGTTGCGCAATCCATTGCAGGCGGTGGTGGTAATGGTGGTTTTTCTGCGACGGGTTCCTTGGGTATGGCGGGCCTCGGTTTTTCTATAGGCGGTACCGGTGGTACGGGTGCGAATGCAGGTTCAGTGAATGTCAATAACAGTGGAACGATTATTACCAACAATACAAGTGCGGCTACCAATGGCACGGCCGCTGGTAATAACCCTGGTATTCTTGCGCAATCGATTGGCGGCGGCGGCGGTAATGGTGGCTTCGCGGCATCAACTGCAGCAACAGCTTCTGCGGCCAGTAGCCTTAGTCTTGGTGGTTCTGGCGCTCCGGGTGGCACTGCATCGACGGTGACTGTAACCTCGACTGGAAGCATTAATACCGCAGGCCAATCGTCCGCCGGTATTATTGCTCAGAGCCTGGGTGGTGCCGGTGGTAATGGTGGGTTTTCTGTTGCTGGTGCTTTGTCAGGCGATGCCAATTTATCGACCAGCATTGGTGGTAATAGTGGTGCTGGTGGAACTGCAGGCGCTACCAATGTCACCAATTCTGCAACAATCACTACTAATGGTGCTCTTTCTGCCGGGGTCCTGGCACAGAGCGTGGGCGGGTCTGGAGGCAGCGGCGGGATGGCATTCTCCAGCGCAGCCTCATTTGGTGCTTCATTAGGTGTCAGCATTGGAGGCAGCGGAGCCGGTGCTGGTTCTTCAAATCTGGTGACTGTCACTAATAGTGGAAATGTAATCACGCAGGCAGATCAGTCGGCCGGTTTGATAGCTCAATCGATTGGTGGATCAGGGGGTAATGGCGGCATTGCCATTAGTGGGGATGCAGCATCTGCGGCAGGCAGTCTTTCCCTCGGTGGTGGAGGAGGTACAGGAGGCTCATCCGGCCTTGAATCGATGACGCAGACGGGTGCTATCGACAGTATTACTGCGGTCAATGTTTCAAACTTAGCCGTAATTAATACAATGGGTGTGCAGTCATCAGCGATTCTGGCTCAGTCTATCGGTGGTAACGGCGGAAACGGTGGTAACAGTTTTGGCGGTTCGGTTTCGGATAGCGCTAGCCTGTCAATGAATGTCGGCGGTGGCGGTGGTACGGGTGGTACTGCTGGTTCTGTCGTCGTCTCAAACAGTAACAGCATCACGACTGCTTCTACGCAATCAAGTGGCATCGTGGCTCAGAGCATTGGCGGTCATGGTGGGAATGGGGGTACGAGTGCAGGGGGTGCGGCATCCACTGACAGTGGCTCTTTAGCGATTACCCTCAACGTGGGTGGTAGTGGTGCAGCCGGTGGGCAGTCATGGGGTGTGGGTGTGAACAACTCAGGGGCCATTAACGTGGCCGGCGCTCAGTCAAGCGGCATTCTTGCGCAAAGCATCGGTGGGTCTGGTGGTAACGGTGGCAGTAGCTATGGTGGTTCGATTTCGAATGGGGCGGGCTTTACTGCGGACATTGGTGGAGGCGGAAGCGGCGGTGGTACGGCCGGTGTCAGCCCAACTGGTTCAAATACCGTGCCTACGGCGGTCAGTGTGACCAATAGCAATGCCATCACCACATTGGGTGATCAGGCTGGTGCGATTGTGGCTCAAGCAATCGGCGGCAGTGGTGGCAATGGGGGTAACGCGATTTCGGGCAGTATTGGGTCAGATGTAGCTGGATCGGTGTCATTGGGTGGTGGCGGCGGCAGCGGCGGCACCGCCTATAACGTGAGCGTGGCTCTCAATGATCCGACGTCTGGTGGTTATTTCGTGACGACAAACGGTCAGCAATCGACGGCTGTGCTGGCGCAATCGATCGGTGGTAACGGGGGTAACGGTGGTTTTACAGCAGCGTTCTCCGCCGCTCAGGAAGTGGGTACCGTGAGTGTTGCGCTTGGTGGTTCGGGCGGCTCGGGAGGTACGTCGGGGGGCGTTTCTCTGACGACGGCTTCTGCAGTGTCTATTTCCTCATCCGGTAATAACTCCAGTGGTCTGGTCGCTCAATCGATAGCTGGTAAAGGCGGTAATGGCGGCTCGGCTATTACGGATGCTTTTGCCTCAGGATCATCCTCGGTGCCGGTGAGCGTTGCTGTGGGCGCCAGTGGCGGTGGTGGCGGTACAGCCGGTGATGTGAGCGTTTCCAGTAATTCAAAGATCAACACGGCAGGTTTAAATGCGATAGGCATTATCGCCCAATCGGTTGGTGGCGATGGTGGTAACGGGGGCTCGAGCCAGAGTCTGGCGATCGGTGATCCACTCAGCACCAAATCCTTTGCTGCATCCGTTGCTGTTGGCGGTCCAGGTGGTGCTGGCGGTGTGGGTTCGAATGTCACGGTCAGCCAAGTGGGTAGCATCAACACGGCAGCAATATTGAACACAACAAGTAATGGGGTTACGACCGCATCAGCGGCAGATGGCTCCGTTGGCATCCTTGCCCAATCGATTGGTGGCAACGGTGGGAATGGTGGTAATGCCACTTCGAATGCGATTGCTGGCAAGGGCACGGTATCTATGGCAATTGGTGGATCTGGCGGCACCGGAGGAAATACCGGGGGTGTCGTGCTGGTTAATGCCAATAAAGGTGTAACAAGTGGAACGATCTCGACAAACGGGATGAATGCATCGGCCATTCTTGCCCAGTCAATTGGCGGAGGGGGTGGTAACGGTGGCTGGTCGCAGAGTTCGTCCTCAAGTAACCAATATGCCGCAGGAATGTCCCTGGGCGGTTGGGGTGGCGAGGGTGGTAATGGCGCGATGGTCACGGTTAATGCCGGCGGCACCATCAGCACGAGCGGTCAGCAATCCTACGGTATTGCCGCTCAGTCCATCGGTGGTGGTGGTGGTAATGGTGGCGCCAGCGCTTCTATGGTTTCATCCACCCCAGGTAGTGCAGAAAGTGGCCTAACCTCGGTGATTGGTGCGCAAATCTCGCAAACGATGACGCAAAACGGGGTCCCTACAAGCATCGGTAATCAGGCATCCAGCTATCTGGCGACAAACCTGGTGCATTCGACGACTCAATCATCGAACCCGACCAGTAATTCTGCTACGCCACCCGATAGCGGTGTATCTGCTTCGATGTCAGTCGGTGGGATTGGTGGCTCCGGTGGCACGAGTGATTCGGTTACCGCCAACAGCATAGCCAATATTAGTACTGCTGGTGACTTGGCGCATGCCATCATTGCGCAGTCGATTGGTGGCGGTGGTGGTAATGGGGGCTCTAGCAGTTCAAAGGCTGACGGTGGTAAATATTCTGCAGCACTCTCCGTGGGTGGTTTTGGCGGGACGGGTGGTACCTCCGATCTGGTGACCGTCTCGAGCTCAGGAGCATTGGCGACCTCGGGTAATAATGCGATTGGGATCTTCGCCCAGTCGATTGGCGGTGGTGGTGGTAACGGGGGATCAAGCACCACGTCATCGACGACTAACCCGGGTGGTATCGCTGCCGTGACTATGGGGCTTGGCGGTTGGGGCGGTAGTGGCGGCAGCTCAGGCGTCTATGCCTCAGGCTCTCAGGTGCCATTGACCATTGTCGACGTAACGAATAGTGGACAGATCACAACGAGCGGTGCAAACTCGGCGGGTATTTACGCGCAGTCGATTGGCGGCGGCGGGGGCAATGGCGGCTCTAGTAGCGCCTCATCTACCGTGGCAGCTGGCGCACAAGGATCTAGCAAAGCTAGTACCGGTGGGTCTAGTACACCGTCAACATCGGGTAGCGCGAACTCTTCGACCGCAGGCAATACCGCAACTGGCCAGAATAGCAGTCAGGCAGGCGCCGACAGCGGCACGGCCGTTGGCATGAGCGTCGGCGGTTTCGGTGGTTCGGGTGGTTATGCGAACAACGTGGTGGTGAGTAATAGTGGTCTGATAGCCACAGGCTATGTGGCGGGGACGAGTAACCAGACGTGGCAGCAGGCTTCTCAGGCTTCTGCTGCGCTGGGGCTGGCGGATAGTTCGGTCGGTATTTTTGCGCAGTCGATCGGCGGCGGTGGTGGTAACGGCGGCTCGAGCAGCAGCAATGCAGACGGCAGCAAGAACAGCGTGTCGCTCGCGATGGGCGGTAACGGCGGCACGGGTGGCGATGCGGGTCAATCATCGGTGACCAACACGGGCAGTGTTTACACATTTGGTAACAATGCCAGCGCGATATTTGCCCAATCGGTGGGCGGTGGTGGTGGTAATGCCGGTTCATCGACCGTGACCAGCGGTAGTGGGGGCAGTAACGCCATTGCCTTTGGTTTAGGTGGTATGGGTGGTGCGGCAGGTGAGGGCTCATCGGTTACAGTGAGCAACACGGGTGCCGGAGCGCTTATCAGCACCTATGGTGCTAACTCCTACGGTATCTTTGCGCAATCGGTCGGTGGCGGTGGTGGTAACGGTGGCGCAGCGTCGGTATCGGCTACGGCCCCGACTTCGTCGAACAACGACAGCAGCAACGGCACCACAAACAGTGCAAGCACCGGTTCGGGGACTACCTCAGCTCAGGCAAACAGCGGCGTAGCGCTAGCGGCCAGCCTGGGTGGCAGTGGTGGCGCAGGTGGTAACGCAGGCGAAGTTAATATCACAAACGCAGCACAAGTGGTCACAGCCGGTGCCAGTAGCACGGCGATCTTTGCTCAATCCGTAGGTGGTGGGGGTGGTAATTCCGGTTCATCGACATCGAATAGCAACGGTGGTGCTTATAACGCCAATCTGGCCCTGGGTATGAATGGTGGGAGCGGTGGCACAGGTGATCTGGTTTCAGTCAGTTCAACCGGTTCGGTACAAACCACCGGCGCCAATGCCATGGGCATCATGGCGCAGTCGATTGGCGGCGGTGGCGGTAATGCGGGTTCGACCAGCTCGACCAGTAGCGGCAGCAGTGGTGATGCTGCAATTACGATGGCCATGGGTGCCAATGGCGGTAGCGGCAACACGGCGGGAAATGTGACAGTACAGCAGACCGGCACCGTGGCGACTCAGGGTGATGGTGCAGTAGGTGTTTTTGCGCAGTCGGTTGGCGGTGGTGGCGGTAACGGCGGATCGAGTCAGACAAGCACTGCGGGTGGCAAGAACGCAGTTACATTGTCTCTGGGGGGTAGTGCTGGCGAGGGTGCCACTAGTGGTGTCGTATCGGTAACCTCGTCGATGAGCATCTCGACGCTGGGTGATAATGCTCAGGGTATTTTTGCGCAGTCAGTCGGCGGTGGTGGCGGCAATGGTGGTTCAAGTACGGGTGTTTCAACGGGAAATCAAAATAGCCTTTCCTTGACAATGGGCGGCTCCGGTGGGAGTGGCGGTGGCTCTGGTGCTTACTACGGCATAAATACGGATACGCCTCTCACTGTTGTTAAGGTTACCAACAGCGGTCAGATTATGACGAGCGGCACCAATTCTGCGGCAATTTACGCCCAATCAGTGGGTGGTGGCGGAGGTAACGGTGGCTCTAGTAGTTCAGCTGCTTCAGCGGCTTCAGGCACTCAGAGTACTAGTGCGGCGGGCACGGGTAGCGGTTCGAGCTCCAGCTCTGGAGGTATTTCGGTTGGTCTTTCCATGGGCGGTTTCGGTGGTTCGGGTGGTTATGCGAACAACGTGGTGGTGAGTAATAGTGGTCTGATAGCCACAGGCTATGTGGCGGGGACGAGTAATCAGACGTGGCAGCAGGCTTCTCAGGCTTCTGCTGCGCTGGGACTGGCGGATAGTTCGGTCGGTATTTTTGCGCAGTCGATCGGCGGCGGTGGTGGTAACGGCGGCTCGAGCAGCAGCAATGCAGACGGCAGCAAGAACAGCGTGTCGCTCGCGATGGGCGGTAGCGGCGGCACGGGTGGTGATGCGGGTCAATCATCGGTGACCAACACGGGCAGTGTTTACACCTTTGGTAACAATGCCAGCGCGATATTTGCCCAATCTGTTGGTGGTGGTGGTGGTAATGCCGGTTCATCGACCGTGACCAGCGGTAGTGGGGGCAGTAACGCCGTTGCCTTTGGTTTAGGTGGTATGGGTGGTGCGGCAGGTGAGGGCTCATCGGTTACGGTGAGCAACACGGGTGCCGGAGCACTTATCAGCACCTATGGTGCTAACTCGTACGGTATCTTTGCGCAATCGGTTGGTGGCGGTGGTGGTAACGGTGGCGCAGCGTCGGTATCGGCTACGGCCCCGACTTCGTCGAACAACGACAGCAGCAACGGCACCACCAATGGTGCCAGCGCAGGCGGTTCTTGCACGGCATCTTCAACACAAACCTGCGACGCTGGTACAACACAAGGGACAACATCTGCGCAGGCCAATAGTGGCGTTGCACTGGCGGCGAGCCTGGGTGGTAGCGGGGGTGCTGGTGGTAATGCCGGGGAAGTGAGCGTGACCAATACGGCACAGATCATCACAGCCGGTGCCAGTAGCACGGCTATTCTTGCCCAATCCGTTGGTGGTGGGGGTGGTAACTCCGGCTCATCGACCTCAAACAGCAATGGCGGTGCCTATAACGCCAACATGGCTTTGGGCCTGAATGGTGGCAATGGTGGCGCAGGTGGTCTGGTTTCAGTTAGCTCCAACGGTTCGGTACAAACCACCGGCGCCAACGCCATGGGCATCATGGCGCAGTCGATTGGGGGCGGTGGCGGTAATGCTGGCTCATCCAGTTCTACGAGCAGCGGCAGCAGTGGCGATGCAGCGATCACAATGGCCATGGGTGCCAATGGTGGCGCTGGCAACATTGCGGATAATGTCACGGTTGAATTGAACGGGACCGTTACGACCACAGGCGATAGTGCAGTCGGTGTATTTGCGCAATCGGTTGGCGGTGGTGGCGGTAACGGGGGCGCCAGCCAATCAAGCACATCGGGCGGTAAGACGGCTGTTAGTCTCTCTCTAGGTGGCAGTGGCGGTACAGGTGCAACGGGTGGTAGCGTCAACGTCTATGCCATCCAGAATATCTACACGAGCGGGAGTAATGCGCAGGGTGTCTTTGCCCAGTCGATTGGCGGCGGTGGTGGTAATGGCGGTTCGTCGAGCAGCACCAGCGGCAATGGGGGCGATCTAAACGCCATGCTGAGCCTTGGAGGCTCAGGTTCAGGTGGTGGCAGTGCGAACAATGTTTATGTCTCATCTGCTTATCAGGACTACAACACGGCGACAGGCAATTCAGTTTCTGCGCCGGTTAATGGCATTTCCTTAAGCACGAGCGGTAGCAATGCACAGGGTGTGCTGGCCCAGTCGATTGGTGGCGGCGGTGGTAATGGTGGTTCCAGCGCATCGCAAACCAATAATTCGTCTTCGAACAACAATACCAAGACGGTAGGCCTGGCGCTTGGCGGCTCGTCAGGCAATGGCGGTGACGGTGGTCTGGTCACTGTGCGCAATGCGTTCATTGTGCAAACAACGGGGGATGGTGCCCAGGGTCTTCTTGCCCAGTCGATTGGCGGTGGCGGTGGCAATGGCGGCAGTAGCTCTTCAGGGCCTGCAAGTAATCTATCCACCTTCAACCTTGCGCTTGGTGCCACGGGGGGGAATGGTGGCGCAGCCAACGCAGTTGATGTCACAACTTGGTCAACAATAAATACGGTGGGTAATAACGCCGGGGCTCTGGTTGCTCAATCAATCGGTGGGGGTGGTGGCAGTGGCGGCGCTAGCGACAACAACTCCTTCGGCCTCGCCTCGAACTTTATCAGTCATCAGCTCGGCGCTAGCGGCGGTAGTGGTGGTGTGAGCAATACGGTCAGCGTCAATACCTCGGGTAATCCGCTATTTACACAAGGTAACAACTCGATGGCGATCATTGCCCAGTCGATTAGTGGCGGTGGTGGTATCTCCAATACATACACCGACTCTGGTACTACAGGTAGCAACACTTACCAGCTTACCCTGGGCGGTGTCGGCGCTAATGCCATAGGAACACCGGCCAGCACGGACGTGAGCTGCCCAACCGGTGTTGCATCTCCCTGTGTCACCGTAGTTGCTGCCAGCCCCATTACCACGAAGGGTGCCAATAATGTCGGCATCATGGCGCAGTCTGTCGCCGGTGGTGGCGGTATTAGCGCGACGACCGTTTCCGGTGGCTCGTTGACGCTCAATAGCAGCCAGATCGGCGGATCCTCATCCAGTTCGGGCAACGGACTGGCAGTAAACGTGAATCATACGGGTGCTATTAGCACCACGGGTCCGGCCGCGATCGGTATCGTTGCCCAGTCGGTTGGTGGCGGCGGTGGTTACGCAGGTCTGGTCAGCCAGTCGGCAACGACGGCAACCAACGGTGGCAACATGAGCATCGGTGGTTCAAGCAACAGCTCGGGTAACGGTGGCAACGTCGATGTCACTGTTGGAGCAGCGATTAACACGACTGGTGCGAGCTCGGTTGGGGTATTGGCTCAGTCCGTTGGCGGTGGTGGTGGTGCGTTGGTGACTGCCGGAGTCAGTGGTATGACGCCGACGTTCACGGGTGGGTCAGGATCGGGGGGCAATGTGACGGTGAACGTAAATGCGCCGATTACTGTGACGGGTCAGGGTGCCATCGGTGTTGTTGCGCAATCAGTCGGTGGCGGTGGCGGCCTGTATCTCAACGAAAATGGTTATACGCCGATGTCCGGCGGTGGCTCGGGAACGGCCGGTACGGTATCTGTGTCTGTTAATAACGTGATTCAGGCGAATAATGGCACCGGCATCTATGCAGGAGCAGCAAAAGGAGCAAATGATCCAAGTATTACGATCAGCGCGAAGGGTGCGGTACTCGCATCCGGTGGTGGTTCGGCTCTGGTGTTGGATGGTCTAGTCAACAATGTCCATAATGAGGGTGTGATTGCTGTCGCCAATATGAATACAGATAACGCATTTGATATTCGTGGGGCAGGTGGTACGACGCAGATAACGAATAACGCGATCATTTCTGGCCGTCTGTTGAACTCGGGAAGCACCATCAATGTGACGAATAACCAGGGGGCACAACTGGCTCTGCCGGACGTGCCGAACCTGGGCGCTGGTGTATTGACGAACAGTGGTTATGTTCAGTATTTCGGTCCAGCGGATCGTACGCCGACAACGATTTCCCACACGGAGTCCTTCATCCAGACGGCAACAGGAAGTCTTGGCGCACGTTTGGATTTTGCAGCGGCGCTATCTGATATTCATGATTTCAGTCCAAGTCCTCAGTTTGTTCTGGAGGGTAAGATTCGTCCGATTCTGATCAATGCAGGCTTGATTCGTCCTGGTACGGTTGAGGCAACGGTGCTGGCATCGAGTGAACCGGTTGGTCTATCAACGGTTTCCAATGTCCTGGGCATCGATGAGAACAGTGCGATCATGAGTTATGGTCTGAATCGGGTGGGCAATAGCATCAACATGAGCTCAACCGCCAACTTTGCTCCTGCAGGCTTATCGCAGTTTGGCAGCCAGGTGGGTCAGGCGATCGGTCAGTATC